>NZ_JBQKHC010000014.1:0-54686 GCF_052118485.1 Collinsella sp. LCP21S3_C7
CCTCGCAGTATCCGGTTCTCAAGGTGCACGCCTGCGCCGGTTCCCGGTTCGACCGGGCCGCGCGGCAAGGAGATATATTGCCAGACCGGAGGGGCCCGCGGGGCGGGAATCTGGTTGCACACAACTCCTACACATTTATACCCGCAGCTGACGCTTGCCAGTCGTTACCTACCACTCGCCGAGCATATCTTTATATTGAGCAGTCCCATGGCTAAAGCCGATATGCGCCCCGAGACAAAGCGCAGCCGGCATCAAGCAACTCGTCGCGCTCCTCCACCGAAAAGCCCTCGGCGTACACTCGCACCACCGGCTCAGTGCCACTCGGGCGAACCAACAGCCAGGTATCATCCTCAAATGCCAAACGCAAGCCGTCCATGTGACTTACGCTCTGCGGCGCCTTGCCGCAAATCGACTTGGGATTCACACCGGGAAGCAGCGTGCGCAGCGACTCGGCATCTTCTGCCTCAAGTCGTAAATCTCGACGGCCATAACTTGTTTTTCCAAAACTCTCCTCGAGCTGATCGACCAGCACGCCCAGCGAAGCCCCCGTCTTTGCCATGAGCTCACACAGGAGTAGGCAAGCGAGAATGCCGTCACGCTCGGGCATATGCGCGGCAATGCCGATGCCACCGGCCTCCTCACCGCCCATAAGCACCCCGTCTTTTTTCATCTCGGCGGCTATATATTTGAAGCCAACCGGTTTTACGGTCACACGGCAACCGAGTGCCTCGGCAACACGACGTACAAGCGTCGAGCACGATAGATTGACGACGACTCGCCCCTTCAAATTGCGAAACTGAACCAATTCGCCCATTACGAGCGCCATGATCTGATGCGGATGTATATATCTACCGCGCTCGTCGACCGCGCCAATACGGTCAGCATCGCCATCGGTCACCAGGCCGGCACACGCACCGTCTTCGATAACTGCACGCTCGCAGGCATCCACCCACGGCTCTACGGGATCGGGACAGATATCCCCCCAATCCGATGCTTGCCCCGCATGAATCTCATGGACCTCAACACCCAGCTCGCGCAGCAAATCGGCAAGATAACCTTGAGCCGCTCCCCCCATGGGATCGACCACCACGCGCAGACGAGCGGCACGAATGGCATCGGCATCGACAAACGATGCTACCGCTCGCATATAGTCGGGAATGATATCCGCCGTGCGATACTGCTCCTCGAGCCCCAGAGGTTCGGCGGCCATCGTTGCCTCGAGCTCTTCGATGACGTCCTGGCTTGCCGTGGAACCATCGCCCATGCGCAGTTTGAGACAGAGATAGCCCTGCGGATGATGTGAACCGGTCACCATGAGCGCCCCGCACGCCTCGCCATCGTATGCGGCAGCCCACGTGATGGCAGGCGTGGGTACAAAACGGGCCGCGAGCACGGCATCAAGGCCATGGGCCGCAAGCACGCCAGCTGCAAGTTCTGCAAACTCGCGCGCCCGGGGACGGGTGTCATACCCGATATATACCGTCTTGCCGGGATATGTCTTTTGCCAGAGCTCGCCGGCGGCATCAGCGATACGGGCAACATTGTCAGCGTTAAAATCCTCGCCGACGCGAGCGCGCCAGCCATCAGTTCCAAAATGAATTATCGCGCACACACGCAGACACCTCGCAGTGTTTGGATCATGGTACGCAAGTGGTATACCCGCAACGAGCGCCCGGCAAGCCGCCGGCGCACGCATTCACCGTTTAGGCAAAAGCCATCGAGGGCGCATATAGACAAAAAAACCGCCCCGGTTGGGGCGGTAATTCGAATGTGCTTTTCTTAGGACTCTATATATCGAGCGCGTCTGCCATAGCAGCCGTCGTGATCGCCGTGGTTCCGCAACACCCACCAACCATTGCGGCGCCAGCCCGCTTCCACTCGACGCATGCGCGCGCGAAAGCTTCGGGGTCCTCGTGCCACACGGGCCCATCTTGCGTTTGGACCGGATTTCCCGCATTGGGACGTACAGTAACGGGCGTCGTGGCCATCTTGACCATTCTTGGTACCGCAGCGGTAGCCGCTGTCAGGGTGCAGCAATTGACCCCAACCGAGCTCGCACCGTGCTTCTCGGCATACAAGATGGCACCTTCGATGTTTAGGCCATCGCCCAGCAGGTCGCCCTTGTCATCAATAGCAAAGCTCACCAGAACGGGCATGCCATCAGCGGCATCATGGACACCGGCGAGCACGGGCTGCAGATTGCGGATAGACGTGATCGTCTCGACCAGAATCCCGTCGACGCCGGCGTTGAGCAGGGAGGACGCCTGCTCGCGAGCATTTGCGCGAATCTCTCGATACTCGGAAGAATCCTCGACAAACCACTCAATCGCAATAGGTCCCATGGACCCCAGCAATAGCTGAGGATTTGCCTGGCGGGCATCGTCGACCGCCCCGCGATTAACCTCTGCCATAGATGGAGCGATTTCATCGCGATCGAGCGCAAAACCCGATGCCTGGAACGTATTGGTAATAAGCACCTGTGCACCAGCGGCGGCATACAGTCGGTGGATGCGAGAAACCGTCTGTGGTTCGGCGAGGTTCCAAAATGCCGGCGGAATATCGGCAGCACCGTATTCACTCAGCAGCACACTGCCCATCGGACCCTGTGCCAGCAGCGTCTCGCTGGCAAGTCGGCGCATAAGCTCCTCGCCGCCGAAGCGATTGTAATAACTCGTATCCATATATATGTTTCGCTATTCCTCGATGCTGATTCCCTGCTTTTCGAGATAGGCGAGCCAACGGACCATTGTGTCCTCGGAAAGCGCGTGCTCCATCATGCAGGCCTCGGCATCGGCGCGCTCAAAGTCGACGCCGAGCTCCTGGACCAAAAATGTGCGAATCAGGCGATGGCGATACCAGATAGCCAAACCGACCTCGCGCCCACGGTTGGTCAGGATAACCTTGCCGTAGTGAGACTGCTCGACAAGTTCGGATGCCTTGAGAGCCGAAACCGCCTTGTTGACCGATGCCTTCGAAACGCCAAGGCGCTGTGCGATATCGACCGACCGCACGCCATTAGTCTCCCCATCCTCGCTTTCGATGCGAACCATGCACTCCAAGTAGTCTTCGTTCGCCACCGTTAGATGTAGCTCGCGCGAGCTATTTGTCGTATCCATGAACATCCGTCCCTTCTGCATTCAATGGCTGATTCTACCCCATCCAAGCGTCGCGGTATGCCGCGGCATACCGTGCTAGAGTTCTTGATGCACACGACAACCAAGATTGGAGCGGTCTCTATGGAAAACACCACCACGAACCCCGACGTACTCGAGCGTTTTTTGCGCTACGTCCAGATCAACACACAGTCCGAGGATGCCAACTGTGACCAGGTGCCGTCGAGCACCGTCCAGTTTGATCTTGCCAATGTGCTTGCCGAGGAATTGCGCGAGCTTGGTGCAACCGATGCCCATGTAACCGAAAACGCCTATGTCTGCGCTCACATTCCCGCGAGCGCCGGCTCTGAGAATAAGCCCGCCCTGGGCCTGATCGCGCACCTCGACACCACCGAGGTCGCACCGGGCGCCGGCGTAGCGCCGCACATCGTGCACTACGAGGGCGGCGACCTGGTTTGCGGCATCGTCGACGGCAAGCCCGTATCCATGAGCACCGCCAAGCTCCCCGCCCTCAACAACCTTTTGGGCGAGGACCTGGTTTGCACCGACGGCACCACGCTGCTGGGCGCCGACGATAAGGCCGGTGTCGCCGAGATTATGGCGCTCGTCGCACGCATTGCACAGGACCCCAGCCTGCCCCACCCCACGCTTGGTATTTGTTTCTGCCCGGACGAGGAAATCGGCCACGGTGCCGAGCTGTTGGATATCGAGGACTTTGGCTGTAAGTATGCCTACACAGTCGACGGCGGTCCGGTTGGCGAGCTTGAGTGGGAGTGCTTCAACGCCGCCGAGGCTACCGTTAGCTTTGAGGGCCAGTCCATTCACCCCGGCGACGCCAAGGGCCGCATGGTTAACGCGGGCAATCTGTTCTGCGACTTCAATGCCCTGCTTCCCTACGTGCAGCGTCCGGAATACACCGAGGGCTACGAGGGCTTCTATCACCTCGAGGGCGTTTCTGCCACAGTCGACCATGCCACGGCGCGCTATATCGTCCGTGATCACGATGCCGCCAAGTTCCAGCAGAAGCTCGATCTGATGGATGCTGCCGCCGCGCTGCTCAACCAGCGTCTGGGCGAGGAGCGCGTAACGGTCGAGATCAAGCACCAGTACCGTAACATGGCCGAGATTGTCCGCGACTACCCAGAGCTGATCGATGTCGCTAAGGAATCCTTCCTTGCCTGCGATGTTGAGCCCCAGGTGCTGCCGATTCGCGGCGGCACCGACGGCGCACAGCTGTCGTTCCGCGGCCTGCCCTGTCCCAACCTTTCGACGGGCGGCTACTGCTACCACGGCGTCAATGAGTTTGTTCCGGTCAGCTCGCTCGTTAAGATGACCGACGTCCTCCAGGAGCTCGTCGCCCGCTTCGCATAAGGAACTCGAATAATCTAGGTAAGCAAAATCGCCCCGTCCTCAAAACCGAGAACGGGGCGATTTTTTGGTGCAAGGGGAGTAGTCGGCATCGCTGGTTGAATCAACGTCAGCGAGCGACGTCCAGGGCGAACAAGTTGGCATGAAAAAGGCAGGACATTGATTCTGGTCATGCCCTGCCTTTTGAATGACAAATTGTCGCTCTGGGCGGCGCGCAACGTCGAGCCGTTGCGCGGACTGGCAAGCCCGCGCAACCCTAGTAGTTGGCTTCGTAACCGTTGCCGTCGCCAGTGGGCTCCTCGTAATAATATGAGCTGTAATCCGAATTGTCCGAATAGCTCGAATCGTCCGAATAGCTCGAATCGCCCGAGCTTTCCGACGAACCGGCCGTACCGTAGGCGTAATCGTCAGAAGTATGGTTGCTCAAATCACCGATTGTGGAGCTGGTTCCGTCGGATAGGCCCATGGTGTTTGGTCCCTTAGGATCCTTGCCGGCATCGACGCGCGCCATCATCTCCTTAAGCTCGTCCTCGTAGACAAAGACATAGCTCTGGCCGTCGATCATGGTGGTTTCATCTGCGTAGGAAGGCAGATTCGCCGAATAGATGCCATCGACATCCATGCCGCGCATAGCATTGACCGTAGACACGATGTCCTGAACGCTCATATCGGTCACAAGCATATCGGACAGCGAATTAACCAGGTCGAAGACCTTCGTAGCATCAAAGTTGTTGAGAATCTGGTTGGCAAGGGCACCAAGCACCTGGCGTTGGTGACGCATGCGCGTATAGTCGCCGTCGGCATAGGTATAGCGGCAACGGGCATAGGTGAGCGCGGTAGCACCGTCCATGTGCTGCTGGCCTGCCGTAATCTTAATGTCCAGATGCTCGGGGTCGTCGACATCGTCGGTGGCGTTGATGTCGATACCGCCCACAGAGTCAATCAATGATTGCATACCGTCAAAGCTAACCTCGGCATAGTGGGAAATCTGCACGCCGCACAGCTCATTGACCGCTTGAACCATGGCCTCGGCACCGCCATAGGTATGGCAGGCGTTGACCTTCATGGTTTCGCCGTTATAGACAACCTTGGTATCACGTGGAATGGATATAAGCGTAGCCTGCTTTTGCGTAGGGTCGATGCGCGCCAAGATAATTGAATCGGCGCGATACGTGTCCTCGCCCGGACGACCATCGGTACCCAAAAGAAGCACGTAGAACGGATCCTTGGCCTCATTGGTATCCACCAAGATATGGCGCAGATTGTCGGTAATGACATTGGAATCGCCGAGCTTGCCCATAATGTTGGCGAACCACAGCCCGGCGGCAGTCGTAGCGCTCAACAGCACGCCAAGCACGGCGATAAGCGCAACGCGACGGATTGTCTGGCCGCGGCGGCGCTGACGAGCGCGCTCGGAGTAGCGTGCAACATTATCGCGACTGTAGATCTTGGCCTGTGCGCCGGTTGAAGGTCTTCGACTATCCGCTAAGGGCTTCTTATTATTAAACATAGGCAACCTGCATTAGTAGATGACGGGATCGGGAACAGTGGCGTGCTCGACGTTTGCACCAAGTGCCTGCAGTTTTTCGACAAACTGCTCATAGCCACGTTTGATGTGATGGATGGCCGAGACCTCGGTAACGCCGTCGGCGATAAGGCCAGCAACGACGAGCGCGGCGCCGCCGCGCAGATCAGGCGAGGTAACCTGTGCACCCGAGAACCCCTTGACGCCATGAATCATGGCGTGATGGCTTTCGATGCGGATATCCGCGCCCATACGGACCAGCTCCGACGCGAACATGAAGCGGTTCTCGAAGATATTCTCGGTAATCACAGAGCTGCCATCAGCAAGAGCGGAAAGCACCATGATCTGCGCCTGCATGTCCGTCGGGAAGCCCGGGAACGGAAGTGTCTGAATATCGACCGGCCTGATGCGCTCGACACGACTCACGTGAACGCCATTCTCGATTCGCTCACACTCGATGCCCATGAGCTCCATCTTCTTGAGCACCATGCCCAAGTGAATGGGGCAAAAGCCCGTAACGTCGACACCGCGGTCATCGGCCATCAGGGCACCGGCAACGATAAAGGTGCCGGCCTCGATGCGGTCGCCCACCACGCGATGGGTAACGGGATGCAACTCGTCCACACCTTCGATGGTCACGACGGGCGTGCCGGCGCCAACAATCTTGGCGCCCATCTCGTTGAGCATGTTGGCAAGGTCGACGATCTCGGGCTCGCGAGCCGCATTATCGATAACCGTAGTGCCTTGTGCGCGCACGGCCGCCATGATGAGGTTCTCGGTAGCGCCGACGCTGGCAAATTCGAGCGTAACCGTGGTACCACGCAACCCCTGAGGAGCGTTGGCATTGATGTAACCGTGTGCAGTGTCGAATTCTACGCCCAGCGCCTCAAGACCCAAGATGTGCATGTCGATCTTACGGGCACCCAGATTGCAGCCACCCGGCATGGCAATCTTGGCACGATGGAAACGGCCCAGCAGGGGACCCATCACGGCCGTGGAGGCGCGCATCTTGGCGACAAGCTCGTAGGGAGCCTCCCAGGAATCAACCTGAGAAGTGTCGATCTCGAGCGTATGCTCATCGAGAACGTCAATCTTGGCGCCCATACCCTTGAGCACCTTGCCCATAACATGGACATCCGAGATATCGGGCACGTTCTGCAGCGTCGTCTTCCCCGGTGCCAGAAGCGTTGCCGCCATGAGTTTGAGTGCAGAGTTCTTTGCACCCGAAACGGGCACGGAGCCTCCGATGGTGTGGCCACCTTCAACACGGATAATATCCAAGGTCTACCCTTTCAAAAAGCATGCCCGGGATGGCTGGGCCATCCCGGGCATGATGTGTTCGCAAATGGTCGAACGCCAAATCGTTTGACTATTGGGCAAGCATGAGCTTACACCATGCGATTTCATTATAGAGGTAGGCGCGGCGTGCATCATCCTCCGACAAATTACCCAGCTTCTCTTCAAAACCTTGAATATCAGCTTTAAGCTTGTCGGCATCGACGGTCGCCAAATCGCAAGCGCGCTCGGCGAGGACAATCACGACATCGTCCGCAACCTGGGCATAGCCGCCGTCCACAGCAAACGTGTGGTCGACGGTGCCCATTTGCTTATCACAAACGCGAACGTAGCCGCGATCGATCGTGCAGATCTCGCTAGCGTGACGCGGAAGAATGCCGAACTCGCCGTCCGTGGAAGGCAGGGCGACAAATGCCGCCTCGCCTTCATAGGCGCAGCTCTCCGGACACACGATGCGGATTTGCATAGCCACTACTTCTCCTCCATCTTGGCGGCGCGCTCGCGCACGTCGTCAATCGTGGACGCATAACGGAACGCCTGCTCGGGCAGGTCGTCGCACTCGCCGTCGACAATGGCGGCAAACGAGCGGACCGTGTCCTCGACACGGATGTAGACACCGGGGTTGCCGGTGAACTGCTCGGCGACGTGGAAGGACTGAGACAGGAACTGCTGGAGCTTACGGGCACGGTTGACCGTAAGGCGCTGCTCCTCGGAAAGCTCGTCCATACCCAGAATGGCGATGATGTCCTGCAGGTCGGAGTACTCCTGGAGCAGCTCTTGGACTGCGACGGCCACACGATAGTGCTCCTCGCCGACAATCGAGGGATCCAGGGCGTCGGAAGAGGAAGCCAAGGGGTCGATTGCGGGATACAGACCGAGCTCGGCGATGGAACGCGAAAGAACGGTCGTGGCGTCGAGGTGCGTAAACGTCGTGGCGGGAGCCGGGTCGGTCAGGTCGTCTGCAGGGACGTAGACAGCCTGAACGGAGGTGATGGAACCCGTCTTGGTCGAGGTAATGCGCTCCTGGAGGTCGCCCATCTCGGTAGCCAGCGTGGGCTGGTAGCCAACAGCGGACGGCATACGGCCCAGAAGGGCGGAAACCTCGGAACCGGCCTGGGAGAAGCGGAAAATGTTATCGATGAACAGCAGGACGTCCTGGCCACGATCGCGGAAGTACTCAGCGGTGGTGAGGCCGGCCAGACCAATGCGCAGACGCGCTCCAGGCGGCTCGTTCATCTGACCGTAGACCAAGCAGGTCTTGTCGATAACGCCAGATTCGCTCATCTCGAGGAACAGGTCGGTACCCTCACGGGTACGCTCGCCAACGCCGGTGAACACCGAGGTGCCGCCATGCTCCTGGGCGAGGTTGTTGATGAGCTCCTGAATCAGAACGGTCTTGCCGACGCCGGCGCCACCGAACAGACCAGTTTTGCCGCCACGGATGTAGGGCTCGAGCAGGTCGACGGCCTTAATGCCGGTCTCGAAGATCTCGGTCTTGGTAGTGAGCTCGTCGAAATGAGGTGCCGGGTGATGGATGGGATAAAACTCATCGATCTGGGGCATGGGCTTGCCATCGACAGGCTGGCCCATAACATTCCAAATGCGGCCGAGGGTCTCGGGGCCGACGGGCATCTTCATGGGTGCGCCGGTGTCGACCGCGACGACGCCGCGCTGCAAGCCGTCGGTCGACGTCATGGCGACGGTACGAACGACACCGCCGGGAAGCTGAGACTCAACCTCCAGGATGGTGCTGATGTGACCCATCGGCGTATCGGCCTCGACCGTGAGCGCGTTGTAGATCGAGGGGACAGCGCCATCGAACTTAACGTCGACAACTGCGCCGATGATACGGACGATACGTCCCTCACCGGCCGTCTGACGTGCCGTGGCCTCCTCGACCGCCGCTTTAACGGTGGTATCTGCCATTAGTGTTCCTCCAATGCTGCGGCTCCGCCCACGATCTCGTTGATCTCCGTGGTAATGGAAGCCTGACGCACGCGGTTATACGTACGGGTAAGAGTCGAGATGATCGACGACGCGTTCTCCGTGGCGGAGTGCATGGCCTTACGGCGCGCACCCTGCTCGGCGGCGGCCGAATCGATCAGCGCCTGGTGAATGACGGTCAGGATGTAGCTGGGGACCAGCTCAGCCAACACATGCTGGGCGCTCGGCACGAACTTGAACGAGGACGAGACGCGCTCGGGGCCCTCGTCTGCGTTCTTGCGCGGGCCATGTGCCATGGCGATCATCTCGGGGTCGAGCGGAAGCAAATGCTCGGTACGAAGAACCTGATCGACGCGGTTGCGAGCGTGATGGTACACGATCTCGACGCGGTCGAGCTGACCCTTGGAGTACTCGTCGCAGATATAGCTCGCGATCATGCGGGCATCCTCGAGGCTCGGGTCGGCCGAGGAACCCTCGAAGTGCATGACCGTGTTGGCACGGCTGCGGAAATACTCGCTCGCCTTGCGACCGCATGCGATGATCTCGCACTCGGCGCCATCATGTGCCCATTCGCGAGCGATTTTCTCGCAGGTGCGCTCAACGTTGACGTTGAAGCCACCCGCCAGACCGCGATCGGACGTGATCGCGATGATCAGACCGCGCTTGAACTCCTCATGCGTCTTGAGCATGGGGTTGTCGCCGGCAGTCTCTGTATCGCTCGCAACGGTGTGCATGACGTCGGTGAGCGCCTTCTTGTAGGGCTCAGCCTGCGTGGCTCGATCGAGCGCGCGACGGATCTTGGCCGTAGAGACCATCTCCATCGTGCGCGTGATCTGCTTGGTGCTCGTGACCGAGGAGATTCGCTTCTTAATGTCGCGAAGGTTAGCCATAGAGCTTAGTTCTCCTCTGCGCCCTCAGCTGCGCTCGCGGTGGAGGCATGCTTGGAGGCGTACTCGTTCTTGAAATCGGTGATGGCCTGAAGCAGCTGCTCTTTGGTCTCGCCGTCGATCTTGTTGGTACGGACCTTCTGCAGCAAGCCGCCAAAGCCAGCATTCATGTACTCGAGCAGCTCGGCGCGGAACGGCAGCACCTCGGAAAGGGGCAGGTCGTCGATAAAGCCCTCGTTGCCGGCGAACAGCGTAACGATCTGCTCGGCGACGTCGAACGGCTTAAAGCGCGCCTGCTTAAGAAGCTCGGTCATGTGCGCACCGTGGGTAAGCTGCTTTTGGGTGGCTGCATCCAGGTCGGAACCGAACTGGGTAAAACCGGCGAGCTCACGGTAGGCGGCAAGGTCCAGACGGAGGTTGCCGGCGACCTGCTTCATGGCCTTGGTCTGAGCGGAGCCACCGACGCGCGACACCGAGATGCCGACGTCGACTGCCGGGCGCTGGCCCTGGAAGAAGAGCTCGGACTGCAGGTAGATCTGACCATCGGTAATGGAAATGACGTTGGTCGGAATGTAGGCCGAAACGTCGCCGTCCTGGGTCTCGATGACCGGCAGGGCCGTCATGGAGCCGTAGCCGTTCTTCTTGGACATCTTGACGGCACGCTCGAGCAGGCGAGAGTGCAGGTAGAAGATGTCGCCAGGATAGGCCTCGCGTCCGGGCGGACGATGCAGCGTCAGCGACATCTGACGATAGGCGACAGCCTGCTTGGATAGGTCATCGTAGATGACGAGCACATGGCCGCCGGGGTTGGTCTCGCTGGCTGGCTCGCCGTTCTCGCCGTTGTACATAAAGAACTCGCCGATAGCGGCACCGGCCATAGGGGCGATGTACTGCATAGGGGCCGAGTCGGCAGCGGTAGCCGAGACGATGATGGTGTAGTCGAGTGCGCCGTGCTGGGCGAGGGTCTCACGGATGTTGGCAACCGTAGAGGCCTTCTGGCCGATAGCGACGTAGATGCAGACCATGTCCTTACCGCGCTGGTTGAGGATGGCATCGATCGCGATGGCGGTCTTGCCGGTCTTACGGTCGCCGATGATGAGCTCACGCTGGCCACGGCCGATAGGAACCATGGAGTCGATAGCTAGCAGACCAGTCTGAACCGGCTCGCAGACCGGGGTGCGGTCGATAACGCCGGGGGCCTTGAACTCGATGGGGCGACGGTGCGTGGCGACGATATCGCCCAGGCCGTCGATGGGCTGGCCCAGCGGGTTGACGACGCGACCGAGCATGGCGCGGCTCACGGGAATATCCATGACGCGACCGGTGGTACGGCACTCGTCGCCTTCCTTGATGACGTTGACGGCGCCGAACAGAACAGCACCGACCTCATCGCGGTCGAGGTTCTGGGCAAGGCCGTAGACGGTCTCGCCGGTCTCGGAGCTCTTGAACTCCAAGAGCTCGCCGGCCATGGCGTTGCGCAGTCCCGAGACGCGCGCGATGCCGTCGCCAACCTCGTCAACATGGGAAACCTCTTGCGTGTCGACGGTAGCCGCCAGGCCATCGAGCTTCGCCTGCAGGGCGCGGGCGATGCTTTCGGCATTGAGGGTATCGGACATAACTAGGCTTCACCTCCGTTATTCAAAATCGTGGAACCGAGGGCCTCACGCGCTGCGCGCAGCTGGGTCTTGACGGTAACGTCGCGACGCTGGCCGCGGGCCTCGAGAATCAGACCGCCGATGATGGACGGATCGACCTTCTCGATCAGGAACACCTTGCGCTTTAGATCGGCCTCGCATTTCTCGGTAATCGTGCGGCGCAGCTCGTCATCGAGCGGGACAGCCGTGGTGACGGTGACGCCTACGACGTCCTCGTCGGTCGCGGTTACCATCCGATAAGCCGATGCAATCTGCGGCAGAAGATCGAGCTGGCCGCGCTCGAACACGGTACCGAGGACAGCAAGCACCTCGGGGCTGGCGTTCGCGATGACCTCAAGCTCGTGAAGATCGCGGAACACACGGCCCTCGGCCTTAGCGGCCTCCAGGAGGGTGCGTGCATAGGTCTCGAGAACCCTGTTCTCCATGCGGCTGTTAGGCATTCAGGCTACCTGCTTCCTTGATGTAGCGCTCGATCAGACGACGCTGCTCGTCGTCGTTCTCGAGAGCCTCGCCGACAATCTTGGTCGCAACGGAGACGGAAAGATCGGCGATGGAGCCGGCAGCGGCGGCATAGATGGAGTTGCGCTCGTCCTCGGCGTTGGCGTGGGCCTTGGCAATGATGTCCTCGGCCTCCTCGTGAGCCTTGGCGATAATGCGGGCGCGCTCGGACTCGGCGTCCTGACGGGCGGCGGTCACGATGTCGGCAGCCTGACGACGGGCGTCGGTGAGGAGGGCGTCGGACTCCTTGCGGGCCTCGATGGCCTTGCGCTTGGTGGTCTCAGCCTCATCGAGGCTGTCCTTGATGCGCTTGCCGCGCTCTTCCATCGTCTGCAGAATCTGCGGCCAGGCGAACTTGGCCAAAACGATGAAGATGATGAGGAAGGCAATGAGTGCAGGGACGAATTCCGCCATCTTGGGGACGAGGATCTCGGCCTTGTTCTCAGACTCCTCGGCGAATGCCGACACCGGCATGGCGAGCATGGCGCCCGTCAGCGCAGCAGCGACTTTCGCGTGGTTGAAATGCTTCATGGCGACTACCTTCGTGCTCAATTACGAAATCAGCGTAACGACGAAGCCGATCAGGCCCAGAGCCTCGGTGAATGCAGATGCAAGAATGAAGACGGTGAAGGCACGGCCCTGGACCTCAGGCTGACGAGCCATAGCGCCCGTAGCACCGAGTGCTGCAAGACCAATTGCGAGACCGGCACCGATAACGCCGAGACCATATCCGATAACTCCCACGATTCCTCCTTTGTCGTGCGCGTGTGCGCAGGATAAATACCTATGTTGTAGAGGCGCACGCGGGTGCCGCGCCTCCGAACACCAAATAAATGCGACCGCTAGTGGGCGTCAGCCTCTGCGATCTGAATGTACACGGCCTCGAGGACCGTAAAAACGTATGCTTGAACAAAGGCAACGATCAGCTCGACGGCGTAGATTACCAAAAGAATCAAAACCCACGCCACGCTGGGCAGGGCGCCCACGGCGTTCATGGCCGTAAAGTGCTCCAGCATCGGCTGGGCAAAGAGCGTGGCCATGATGGCGAACGAACCCATGACGATGTGGCCGGCGAACATGTTGCAGAACAGACGGACGGCGAGCGTGACCAGGCGCAGGCACAGCGAGAAGAGCTCGATGACCCACACGAAGACGTTCATGGGGAAGGCGACGCCCGCAGGGGCGAGGCTCTTGAAGTACCCAAAGAAGCCGTGCTTCTTGATACCAAAATAGATGAAGTACACAAACGACACGAGTGCGAGGGCGGCGGTACAGCCGATGGCACCGGTGCCGGGCTTCATGCCGGGGATGAGGCCGATAAAGTTGTTGATCAGGATAAAGAAGAACAGCGAGGCCAAAAACGGGAAGTGCTTCTTCCAGTTGTCGCCAACGACACCCTTGGCGATATCGTCCTGCACGTACTCGATGACCCACTCGACGCCGTTAACGAAGAAGCCCTCGGGGACAACCTTCTGCTTCTTAGTAAACGCGAAAAAGACCACGAACATGACGACAGCGGCGATAAGCAGCCAGAACGAGTACTGCGTCAGGCCCGCGTTAAGGTCACCCACGACCGGAGCCGAGGAGAACTCAGCGACGAGCTCGGCGATCGCGCTGGGTAACTTGGCAAATGCGTCCAAGATTCCACCTTCCCTGTTTGCCCGCACCAAGGTGGGGCAACGCCTTTAATCCTTCATAATCACCATGCAGGCGATCACGATCCAACAAATCAAAAACCCGGCGAGCTCGCCGCACAAAAAGGCGATGAGCGCCACGGGGGCTACCAGGTGCACAATTACGACGCCCATAAAGAGCACCGCAAACGACACCATGATACCCAACATGCCTACCGTCATGTTGGCATCGCGTCGATGCGCCAGCACCGAAGCAAGCGCAAGGTACAACGGCAAAAATGCAACAAGACCGACGACGAATCCCGTTGCGATGAACGGCACGTGGCCTGCCAGCTCAACCGGCATGTGCGTTCCCTTCTCGCGACATATAACCCACATGGAGCCATACCCCGCTCACATCGTCCTAGTATTTTAGGGCGCGTGATTGCAAAATCAATGCACTGTCACCCAACCTTAATCGCGTCTTTAGCCCCTTGGGGTGTCAAACGGACAAAAGGCCGAGCACTGAGGACGAATGGGTCGCGATGGCCGACGAGCGTACTTGACAAACGCCGCCGCACCCGCGTAAGCGCAGCACGACAGCGTTGTTGACTATTGTACGAACCGAATACGCGATGACAAGTGGGAAAACGTAAGTTAATACACAACTGTACATTTTCTTAAGACACTCTTTATACCGTACCTACGGTATAGCGCGTTTTGGGCCCTCGGTGGCTGCGACGACACTCATAAATATGCGTGCAGGCGTCACTCGTACACCCGCACGCACCAATCATGCACGAATGAGCACGTGCAGCTGCCCATGCCCAGCGACTAGAGCGTGCCGTAGATGCGGTCGCCGGCGTCGCCGAGGCCGGGAACGATGTAGGCAGCCTCGTTGAGATGGTCGTCGATGGCGCAGGTATAGATATGCACATCTGGGTCCTTCTCGGTCAGCGACTTGAGGCCCTCGGGGGCCGCGACGATGCACAGCATGCGGATGTCCTTGACACCGCGCTCGCGCAGGTAGCTGATGGCCATCTCGGCCGAACCGCCCGTGGCGAGCATGGGGTCGACAACCAGGCAGATGCGCTGGTCGATATCCTTGGGCATCTTACAGTAATACTCATGCGGTTCGTGGGTAACCTCGTCGCGCTCCATACCGATGTGTCCCACGCGAGCGGAGGGCACCAGGTCGAGGATGCCGTCGACCATGCCAAGGCCCGCACGCAGGATGGGCACGATGGCGAGTTTCTTGCCGGCGAGCTGTTTGAACGTGGCGGTAGTGATGGGGGTCTCGACCTCGACGTCCTCCATAGGCAGGTCGCGCATGGCCTCGTAGCCGTCAAAAAGCGCGAGTTCGCGCACGAGCTGGCGGAACTGATTGGTGCCGGTGTTTTTGTCGCGCAGGATCGACAGCTTGTGCTGGACGAGCGGATGATCGACAAGCGTCACACGGGACGCATCGTAGGTAACGGTCATGAGTTGATTGCCCCTTTCGTTGCGGCCGTAAAACGACCTTGCTGGCATGGCGCGCAGCGATGTTGCCGCCGCGCGCCATACACAAGTTTAGCGGTTTGCTGTATCGAGTGGCCCGTCGCAGCCCTACTGTGCGGTACTGAGCGAGCGCCTGACCGCATCGCGCCAGCCCGCAAGGTTTTGCTCGCGGCGCTCGGCGGACATGTGGGGAAGGAAGGTCCTAACGATCTGGGCATTTTGCTCCAGCTCTTCCAGGTCTTCCCAATAGCCGACGGCAAGGCCCGCCAAGTACGCGGCACCGATTGCCGTGGTCTCCACCGTCTCGCATTGCAGCACGGGGATATCCAGCAGGTCGGCCTGGAATTGCATGATGAACTCGTTGCGCGACGCGCCGCCATCGACAGACAGGCGTTCGATCGAAAGCCCCACGTCCTGCTCCATGGCGCGCAGCACGTCGTAGCTCTGATATGCCATGGATTCGCAGGCGGCACGTACGATGGTCGCACGGCTCGAGGCGCCGGTCAGACCGCACACGATACCGCGGGCACGCGGGTCCCACCAGGGGGCGCCCAAACCCGCAAAGGCGGGAACGAAGTAGCAGCCCTCGTTGTCGTTAATCGAAGCGGCGAGTTGTGCAGACTCGCTCACGCTCGAGATGATGCCCATGTTGTTGCGAAGCCAGTTCATGGTGGAGCCGGCGGCAAAGATGGAACCCTCGAGTGCATAGCTGATCTTCCCGTCCGCGGCGATACCGATGGTGGAGACCAGACCGTTCTTGGATTCGACGACCTCGTCGCCGGTGTTCATGAGCATAAAGCAACCAGTGCCATAGGTGTTTTTGGTCTGGCCGGGATGGAAACAGCAGTGGCCGAACAGCGACGCCTGCTGGTCGCCCGCCACACCCATGATGGGTGGCATGTTGGTCATGATGTCGCTCGCGACGCGGCCGTAGTCGCCCGAGCTCCAGCGAACCTCGGGCATCATGGAACGCGGAACGTCAAAGAGCGCCAGCAGGTCGTCGTCCCAATCGAGCGTATGGATATTAAAGAGTGCCGTGCGGCTGGCATTGGTGTAGTCGGTGGCAAAGACCTGGCTGCCGGTGAGGTTGTAGATGAGCCAGGTGTCGATGGTGCCGAACATGAGGTCGCCCGCCGCCGCGCTCTCGCGTGCGCCGTCGACGTTGTCGAGAATCCACTGCACCTTGGAGGCCGAGAAATACGGGTCGAGCGTAAGCCCCGTGCGGGAGCGCACCAGCTCTTCTGCGCCCTGCTCAACCAAATTATCGATCAGAGACGCAGTGCGACGGCACTGCCATACGATGGCGTTATAGATGGGCTGGCCGCTCACGCGGTCCCAGACCACCGTGGTCTCACGCTGATTGGAGATACCGATGGCGGCGATGCGATCGGAATGAATCCCGCTCTTAAACTGAACCTCCATCATGACCGCAATCTGGCTGGCAAGGACCGCCATGGGGTCTTGCTCCACCCAGCCGGGACGCGGGAAGCTGGTTTTGACACTGCGGCGCGCTTGGGCGACGATGCAGCCGTACTCGTCGACGATGGTCGCAAGTACCGAGGTGGTGCCGCAGTCGAGCGCCATGATGTAGGAACCGCCAAAGTCAAACGAGGCATCTTCCATGCCCAGGCTGCCCAGATTCAACGACATCGCTTACACCTTTCTATGCATCGGGTCGGACAGGACCCGCTCAATCTCTGGCGCGGGAAGTGCGCCTTGGCGCAGGATCTGAAGCCCGCCGTGCTGGAACGACACGATGGTCGAAGCGTCGCGGCACGGCGTCTCGCCCGCGTCGACGGCCACGTCGACCCCTTCTAGAATGCGGTCTTCAACGTCGGCAAAGCTTGCCGGCGCGGGCGCGCCGTGTGTATTGGCGCTCGTACAGGCAAGTGGGCTGCCACAGGTGCGAATGAGCGCCTGTACCACGGGCGATGCCGACGCGCGAAGAGCCACCGTGTCGTCGGCGGCACGCATAAAGGTCGGCACGCAGGGAGCCGCCTTGACCACAATAGTCAGGGCGCCCGGCCAGCATCGTCGGGCAAGTATGCGTGCCTCTTCTGGGATATCCACGCCGTAGCGGTCGAGGGCCTCGGCATCATCGACCAGCCAGGCGACCGTTTGGGTGAGCTCGCGCTGCTTGAGGGTAAAGATGCGACGGTAGCCGGTACCGAGCGCGGGCACCGCGGCGCCGTTGACGGCAGCCTGCGGATCGCGCGGCCACGGCAGAGATTCGCTTGTATCTTGGGGCACGGCGTCCGAGAAGGCGTTGACTGCCACAGCGACGCCATAGACGGTCTCGGTTGGGATCAGGGCCAGGCCGCCACGGCCGAGCACCTCGGCCGTACGCTCGACGGCGAGCCGATGCGGCTCGCGCGCTCCCTCGAATACCCGATAGACCGTCTGCATGTGTATGCCAGCCCCTTACGCTCTGGTGAAAGTTTGTTTACTGAGGGGCATTCTCGCACGAAACGTTTAACCTATTTGTCCACAGCGCATGTTGGTTTGGTGAGCGGCTATAGCAGTCGGTGAAAGTGAAGGGTAATTGAGCCGTGACAAGCCTCTTTACATTTCCGGCGCAGCGCTCCCGCCGCCGCGCCGCCAATACGCTTCGTACTTTACTGACGTTGTATGGGCTCGGTGACGATAGCTCGAACGATGCGGGGACGATCGGTGAGGTCACGGACGATGCGTACGTCCGAAAGGCCCGCCTGGCGGCAGAGCTCGGCCGCGGCGTCGAGGGCGCCCTCATAGAGCTCGCAGGCAAACAGGCCGCCGGCGCGCAGCATATAGGGCGCCGCATTGAGCAGGCGGCGGAAGATATCAAGGCCATCGGCGCCGCCCTCGAGCGCCAAATCGGGCTCAAAGTCCTTGACCTCGTGCGGCAGCGAGCGCATGACGTCAGTCGGGATATAAGGCGGGTTGGAAACGAGCACGTCGAAGGTGCCCCACTCCTCGCGGGGGATAGAGCTCACCAGGTTCGTGAGGCTGAAGGCGACCTCATCGGACGTCAGCCCGAGTGCATCGCGGTTTTTGGTGGCCAGGTCGATGGCGCGCGGCTCGATATCGGTAGCGGTGCAGGCGACATGGCCGCGACGCTCCCAAGCAAGGGAGAGCGAGATGCAGCCCGTGCCGCAGCCGACCTCGAGAACGCGGGCAATGCGGGGGTCGGCAGGCACAGACGCGGCGGCATCCTGCACTAGGGCCGTCTCTTGGTCGACGCCTTCGATGGCAATGCCGTATTCGTCGAGCTCGGGCTCAGCGACTTCCGCGGTCTCGGCCTCAGCTGCCTGCGCGGCGGCTTCCTCGGCCTCACGATCGGCCAGCTCCTCGGCATAAGCTCGGCTGCCCAGCACGTCTCCGCCCAACGCCGCCTCATCGGCAGCCGTGAGGTTGGCGGCACGGCGCTCGGCAGTCGCGCGTTCGTCAGCCAATGCAACTTCGGCTTTACGCGCCTGCTCGACCTCGTCGTTCCATGGCAACTCTACGCGCTGGCGGGTGGCAGCTTCGGGGCTCAGAACCTCGGCATCCAGATAATTGAGGACTTCCTCGACGAGCATCTCGGTCTCGGGACGTGGAATGAGCACGCCGGGGGCGCACGCGACGTCGATCATGCGGAACTGCGTGCTGCCGGTGATGTACTGCAGCGGCTCGCCCTTGGCGCGACGGACAACCGCCGCGTGCATGGTCTCAAGCTGCGCTGCATCGAGCGTTTCGTCCATACGCATATATAAGTCGATGCGCGCTAGGCCCGTGGCTGCGCACAACAGCCACTCGGCAGAAAGACGGGGGTGCTCTTCGCCGCGCTCGGCTAGGTACTCCTTGGTCCACTCGAGACAACGCCTGATGGTCCAGATCTCGTTTGCCATGGGTCCTCCCCTCTTAAGCGCCGGGCGGCGCGCGAATGTCGGAGCAGATTGTACGCGAGGGCGGCACGCGGCGAGAGACGATTGGAAGCGATTATCGAGAATCAGCCCAGAATTTTGCACCGGGCTCGCTCAAAGTGTTCATTCGCCGACGTCTAGATTTGCATTCGTCAAGCTTTTGGCAAGGTTGCCCCAAAACTAACCAATATCTAACCAAGAACTTGCCAAATCACTTGACGTGCGACGCACCAAAAAGGGCCCCGCGACTTCTTGGACGATTTTTCGAGCAATATTTTCAATAGCGGATGCATACCGTTAATTGCTTTAAGCAGGCAAACAGCCTAAAGGCCATCAAGACAGATTGAATAACATCTCAAAGCAATGTGCCCAACCCAGTCATTTAAGAACATCCCCAATGACTACATCAAGGCGCCGCAGGTTGAGCATGCCGCATCAGGAGCAAGGCAACGCCGCAGGTAGAGGACGGACAGCGAGCGGGTCGCATTTGAGACAAGGTGACGTGAAACGAAAGGGCGCTGACCTTCTGGTCGCGCCCTTGAAGTTGAACGTCAGATTGTCCAAATGCGGCCCGCGCAGCGTCGGCTGGTCCGCCGTTCGGTAGAACGGCGGAACCTAAACAGCCTGTGCTAGCTTCTCGGCACGCTCGGCGGCGGCAAGTGCCTCGATGACGGCACCGAGTTGGTCGCCCAGAAGGACGCCGTTGTAGGTGGAGTTGAAACCGATACGGTGGTCGGTCACGCGGTCCTGGGGCTGGTTGTAAGTACGGATCTTCTCGGAACGGTTTCCGTGGCCAATCTGGCTCTGGCGCTCGGCGCCGAGCTCGGCCTGCTGCTTCTCGAGTTCCATCTCGTACAGACGGGCACGCAGCATCTGCATGCAGACCTCGCGGTTTTGAATCTGGGAACGCTGCTCCTGCGACTGCACCACGGTATTGGTGGGCAGGTGGGTAATGCGCACGGCGGAGTAGGTGGTGTTAACGCACTGACCGCCAGGACCGGAGGCACAGTAGGTATCGATGCGCAGGTCGGACTGGTTGATCTGAACGTCGATCTCCTCGGCCTCGGGAAGCACGGCGACAGTTGCCGTGGAGGTCTGGATGCGGCCCTGGGACTCGGTCTTGGGAACGCGCTGGACACGGTGCACGCCGGACTCGAACTTCATGACGGAGTAGACACGGTCGCCCTCGACCTTGAACTCGATGGACTTAAAACCGCCGGCCTCGCTGGGGCTGGAGTCGAGCACGGTGGTCTTCCAGCCACGCGACTCGCAGAAGCGTTGGTACATCTTGTACAGGTCACCGGCGAAAATGGCCGCCTCGTCGCCACCTGCGGCGGAGCGGATCTCGACGATGGTGTTCTTGTCGTCATTGGGGTCACTCGGGATGAGCATGTACTTGATGTCTTCCTCGAGCTGGGGAAGCTTGTCCTCGTTCTCGGAGATGTCCATCTGGAGCATCTCCTTCTCGTCGGCATCGGTAGTGTCACGGAGCATTTCTTTGGCAGCCTCGATGTCGTCGAGCGCGCCGATGTACTCGCGCGCAGCGGCAATGAGGTCGGACTGGTGCGCGTACTCCTTGTTGAGACGCGTGAACTCCTTGATGTCGGAGGCGACGGCCGGGTCGGAAAGCTTCTTCTCGAGCTCCTCGTAGGCCTTGATGATCTTTTCGAGCTTGTCGCGCATGGCGGAACTCCTTTATATGCGTGAAGGTGAAAATCGGCGGAATTGATGGGGCGCATGGCGCCGTTGCGGGGTAAGCCCAGCTAGAACATGTCGATTTTCAGATACATGCGCATCCCTTCGCGTATAGGGTACATAGTTGCGGTCTAACCCATATATGATATCGTGCGCAGGCAAACCTGCATATAACCCGCACGGAATGAGTGGACGTAGTCGTTGGGGACGTTCCTTAACGACGAGTCGTTTAAGAACGTCCCCAACGACTACAACGGCTAACAAAGGGACTGTCGCTTTGTCACATTCTAGAGCGTTTGAAGCAGAGCGATGAAAAAGTGGACACCTTGGAGGTAGGCACGGCGGGTAATGCGCTCGTTGGTGCCGTGGACACCGCGATCGCACTCGTCATCGTCGACCACAAACGCCGAAAAGCGAATGCATTCAGAGCAAATACGCTGATAGTTAGCCGCATCGGTGGCACCGATCACAGTTGAGGGCACAATGCCGACAGCAACCCCGCCCGCCGCATTCGGTACGTTTTCCTCCGCCCCCTTTTGATCACGAAAGTAGCGGGCGGCAATAGCGCGAACGGCCTCGAGCCCCGGTCCGCCAACACGTGGGGACGGCGAAGGTTCTGAGCTGCCGGGGCCAAGTTCGACCTCCACGCGCCCGGTAAGGCCCGCAGCGGCAACGGCCTCGCGGCAACGGTCAACAACATCAGCCACGCCCGTGCCCTCGAGCATGCGGAAGTTAATATTGGCCCACATATCCTGCGGCATCACGTTGGCGCCAGTGCTGCCGCCCTCAATCTGCGTGGGCGCACAGGTAGTGGTCACGAGCGGATAGAGCTTGTTGCTAGCGAGGCAGTCGCGAACAATGACGCCTCCGTTGGCGGCAATCTCATCCGCCGTGTAGAGCCCCAACTCGACAAGCTGCGCGGCAAGCAGATCGGTCACGCGCGTCGGCCACTCGATATCGCAGATTGCGGCGATAGCGCGGCTCAATACCTCGAGCGATGTGCCGCCGTAGGGGTTGGACGAATGTCCGCCTTCGCTCTTCGTCTTGAGCACGATATCGGCATAGCCCTTCTCGGCAAGGTCGGCATGCATAAGCCAGCCCTCGCCCGCGCCGTACTCGGCAGCCGAAACAATACGGTAGTCACCCTCGTCAATCAGGTATTCAAGTTCAACGCCGCGCTCCTCGAGCACGCGGCCGATGGCCCCCGCTCCATACTGCGTGGTTTCCTCGTCCTGGCCAAAGGCGAGCAGCAGCGTCCGCTCGTGCTCCCAGCCGTGCACCAACGCATACTCAACCGCCTCGAGAATACCTGCGACCTGGTCTTTCATGTCGATAGCGCCGCGACCCCAAATGTAGGTGTCGTCCACGTGACCGCTAAAGGGGGCATGCGTCCAGTCGGCCTCGGTGCCGGGCACCACGGGAACCACGTCCATGTGGCCCATGAGCATAACGGGCTTGAGGGCAGGGTCGGAACCGCCAAGTGTCACCAGCAGCGAGTGGTCGATGAGTTCGACCTCGCCCGCCGCGAACACATGTGGCCACGCCTGCTGCATATAGGCGCGCAGGTCATCGAACGGCTGCCAGTTCACCGCCTCGGCATCCATACTCGAAACGGTCGGAAACGACAGCACGCGCCCCAGGCGCTCGCACGCGCCAACTTCGTCCAAATCGGCAAAATCATCCTCATGCGCAAAGAAGCGCCAAACCTCGGCCATGGCATCCTTTCGATTGTGATGACGAGGGCCGCCCCACCGGAACGGCCCTGCCATGCAAACATTTGCGGTTGGTTATTTGTCCTCGAGATAGCGCGAGAGGAACTCGCGGGTACGCTGGTGCTTGGGGTTGCCAAAGAGCTCCGCCGGCGCGGCGTCCTCGAGGACCACGCCCTTGTCCATAAAGACCACGCGATCGGACACGGTGCGGGCAAAGGCCATCTCGTGCGTGACGACGACCATGGTCATGCCGTCGGCAGCGAGCTTGCGCATGACCTCGAGCACCTCTCCCACGATCTCGGGGTCGAGTGCGGAGGTCGGCTCGTCGAACAGCATGATCTGCGGATTCATGCATAGGGCACGAGCGATGGCCACGCGCTGCTTTTGACCACCGGACAGGCGACCCACGGCGGCGTGCGCGAACTTTTCGAGTCCCACGCTCGTCAGATGCTCCAGCGCGACCTTTTCGGCCTCGGCCTTGCTCATCTTTTTGAGCGTGACGGGCGCAAGCGTGCAGTTATCGAGCACGTCCATGTTGTTAAACAGGTTGAAGCCCTGGAACACCATGCCGATGTCCTCACGCAGCTTGTTAATGTTGCAGCGCTCGGCCGTGAGGTCCTGGCCATGGAACCAGATATGGCCCGCGTCCGGGGTCTCGAGCAGGTTGAGGCAGCGCAGAAAGGTCGATTTGCCCGAACCCGAAGCGCCGATAATGGTAACGACCTCGCCGGGGTTAACGGACAGGTCGATGCCCTTGAGCACCTCGAGCGAGCCGAAGCTCTTGTGCAGGCCCTCGACGCGGATGAGCGGCTCATTGGTCTGTGCGGCGGCCGCAGCGCCGGTAGTGGCGGTATCTGCCATGATGATTCTCCTCGTCTTGAGCCTAGTTGGAGCTGGGCAGCGTGGCCGGGGCCTCGGCGCCGAGCTTTTTGCCAAAGGCCTCGAGCAGGCGGCTCGCCACGAGCGTCAGGATTAGGTAGACCACGAGTGCCACGCAGTAGACCTCCATCTGGCGGTAGTACACGCCGGCGACGGTGGTAGTGGCGTACATGAGGTCGAACACGCCGATGACAGAGAGCACCGACGAGTCCTTGATGTTGATGATGAGCTCGTTGGTGAGCGCCGGAATCGCGTTTTTAATGCCCTGGGGAAACACGACTTTACGCATAGCCTGCCACTGCGACAGACCCAGCGAGCGCGCCGCCTCGGCCTGACCGGGATCGATGGACTCGATGCCGCCGCGCAGGACCTCCATCATGTAGGCGGTGGAGTTGAGCGAGATGGTGACGAGGCCGGCGGTAAAGGTACTCCAAATCTGGTTGGCCTGGGCGGTCTCGAAGCCCATGCCGCGCAAAACGGTGAAGCCCGCGTAATAGATGAGCAGGCCCTGGACCATCATGGGCGTACCGCGCACGATGGTGGAGTAGACGGTCGTAAAGCCGCGGCCGATGCTCTTAAAGAAGCGCACCAGGTCGTTGTCCACGCGATCGAAGGTCTGAATGCGCAAAAACACAAAGAGCAGTGCCAGGAAAAAGGCGATGACGGTGCCGAAGGTGGCAAGCGCGATGGTGATCTCGATACCGCGAATGAAGAAGTCTCCGCTTTTGTAGGTCATGTAGACCAGGCTCGACAAAAAGTCGCTGGGGTTGGAATCCGAGACAATGCTCACCTGCACCAGGTCGATAAACGACATGACGCAGCGGTCGATAAAGAAAACTGCCGCGATGGTGACCGCGACGTAGCTGCCCAAGCGTGCTCCACGACGGAAACGCTCGGATGCGAACGGCGACTTTTCGCGATAGTCGCTCCAGTGCATAAGCTTGGTGACCAGCGCCGCCGTCGACACGACGAGCCACGCCCACAGGATCGCCCAAAGGCAATCTTGGAACACGCCCGTGGGGGCCAGGAAGCTCAGCGGCGTGGGGTTGCGCTGGCTAAACGCCAGTCCGAGCGCCGCGATGACGCTCGTGCCCAGGTACACATAACGATGGTCGGCTTTGATAAAGGAGACCAGACGATTGATGGCTTTCATGCTGCCTCCCTATGCCGGCTGACGGTCGAGGCACGCGTCCCACATCTGGTCGCGCTCCTCCTGGCTGACGCCCTTGAGCGTCTTGTCGATGAGCTTAAGCAGCTTGTCCGAGCCCTTGCGGCAGCCGACGTTTGCCGCGACCTCCTGCTTAAAGCCCTCGCCCTCGGCAAAATGAATGGGGACGATACCGGGATTTTGGGCCATGTAGCCCTTTTCGTTTTCGGTGTTGTACGTCACGGCGTCGCAGGTGCCCTGCAGCAGGTTCGAGAACACCGTGGGGACGGAGTCGACCGGGTTTTTGTGAACGACGCCCGGGATCTCGTCGATGACGGTATCGAGCATGGTGTCCTTTTGGCCGAGCACCGTGGCGCCGCTGAAGTCACTGAGCTTGGTGGCGTTTTGGTAGGGGGAACCCTCTTTTACGAACAGGCCGAAGTAGCCAATAAAGTACGGGTCGGAGAAGCCGACCGACTCCTCACGCTCGGGCGTGGCGCTCATACCGGCGATGATGAGGTCGATCTGGCCGTTGTTGAGCGAATCGATAAGGCCCGAGAAGCTCTGCTTGACGGCAACGGGCTCGCCACCGAGGGCCTTGCAGACGATCTTGGCGATCTGTACGTCGTAGCCATCGGCATAGGCGCCTTGTACGTTGTCGATGGGGATGGTGTACTCACTGGCTTCGGAAACCTGCCAGTTGTACGGGGCGTAGGCCGCCTCCATGCCGATGCGGATCTTATCCTTGCCGATCACGGAATCGGACAGGTCGTCGCGACCGCCGCCCGTCGTGGGCTGAACCACCTTGAGCGTGGACGGGCGCTGACAGCCGGCGAGCGCGCCGGCGACGACGGAAGCGCTCGCGGCAAGAGCGCTACCCAAGAAGATGCGACGGCTGCACACCGGCTGTGGACGCACGTCGCGCTGATGGGGAGAATGCATAATCTGCCTTCCCTGTTGAATCGTATGCTGATGACTTAACAGGATACCGCTCAGCGTTACCTCCAGCAGATGCATATATACAAATTAACAAACTGAAAACGATTGGCAGCCGTTGGGGACGTTCTTAAACGACCAGTCAAACAAGTAGTCATCGGGGACAGTCGTTGGGGACGTCGATGATTCGGCAATGCCAGCGAGCGCCACCCAGAGCGAACAAGTTGGCATGAAAAAGGCAAGGCATAGACCTTCTGGTCATGCCTTGCCTTTTGAATGACAAATTGTCGCTCTGGGTGGCGCGCAGCGTCGACCGGTCCGCCGTTCGTTAGAGCGGCGGAACCTCTAGAGCAGCGTAACCTCGAAGGCGCGCTTGTCGGTGGCGCCGGGAGCCAAGGTGATGGTGTTTACCTTGTGCTCGAAGACGTCGTCCTCGGTGTCCATGGTGGTATGTCCGGTCCAAGGCTCGAGCGCCACGAACGGGGCGTCGTTGGCGGCAGACCACACGCCAATGTACTTAAAGCCCTCAAAGTCAATCTTGACGCCGTGACCCGACTTGCGACCGCGCAGCGTGAGCGTGGAGCCCGGGGTATCGGTGAACATAATGGCGTCGTTGTCGAAGCTACGGTGTGTGATGGGCAGCACGTCCGAGTTATCGGGAGCCTTGTAGCTTCCCTCGAACGTCATAAGGCCATCGGGCGTGATGATGGGGGCCTCGTTAGTCCAAGCCTCGGTAAACGCCAGCTCGTAATCCTCGAACGCCTCGTCCTCGGCACCGGGAACGGGCACGTTAAATGCGGGGTGGCCGCCCACCGAAAACGGCAGGTCCACGTCGCCGGTGTTGGTGACGGCAAAGGTCTGCGTAAGAGTGGCGTCGCCAGTCAGGGCATAGGTCATGTTGAGCTTAAAGTGGAACGGGAAGGCCTTGAGCGACTCGGGCGTATCGGTGATCTCGTAGGTAACGGACGAACCGTCCTCCGACACCTCGACCAGCTTGTGCTCCACGATACGCGCGATGCCGTGGCGCGTCATCTCGCAGCTGCCGGCCGCAGACGTCGCCGTGTTGTTGCGCAGCGAGCCCACAATGGGGAACAGGATGGGCGCATGCTTGCCCCAAAAAGCGGGATCGCCCTGCCACAGATACTCGTTGCCGTTGAGGGCAAGGCTCGTGAGCTGGGCACCCATGGAATCGATGGCCGCGGTGAGGCCGCCGCGCCTGATGGTAGTGACGGTAGACATGCTACTTCCTCCAAAAGTAAACAATAGTGTCGAGGACTATTGTCCCACTCTTGGCGGCGGGACGGGACGGCAGGCGATTATTGAGTAGCCATAGCGGAAATGGACGGCGAGCGCCTACTGGGTATCCACGTAAAGGTCAAACCCGCCCTGCGAGGTGGTGTCGACCGTATCGGGCGCCCGCGAGTTAAAGCTCGCGGGAACCATTCTTTTCGAGGCACGAAAACGCGTGCCGTCGGTGGCGACAGGTGGCTCATCGACCGTAAGTTCGTAGTCGCCGGGCTTGAGCTCGATACCGTCACCTTCGGAATTGACGTATTGGTGCTCGTCGATCGCTTGTCCCTTGAGCGTACGGCCCACGATATGGATGAGCATCTGGCTGTCGCCGCGCGCGGTATCCCACGTCGCGCCGTCCTTGACCTCGACCGACACATGCACCGAGCGCGTACGGTTGAGCGATTGTTCGACGGAGATCTCGACCTTGGCGGCGTCTTGGCGCTGCTGCTCAACATGGCTCCAAACGCTGCCGATTGCCGAGCAGGCGATAACGCCGGCCATGAAGGCGATGAGGATGGGGCCGAGCGGAGAGCGCCGGCCCGCGCCTTCCTCGCGAGCCAGATCGGGGCGATGCGTGGGCGCAGGCGCCTGAGCGCCTTGCGCGGGCACGTCGAGAATGCTGAAGGATGCCGTGCTGTCGGGGTCGATAGTGTGACGCGGCTGTGGGGTCCTTGCCGGCGAGATGGACATGTCGGCCGGCTCACCCAGTGTGGCCGTGGCGTCGGCCTTTGCCTCGTCGGCCTCAGCCTGGGCCCAGGCCTGTTCAAAGGTTAGGGGTTCGGCCGAGTCGGAAGCGGCGTCCGTCTTGACGGTGTCGTCGCCGCTCTCGTCCTCGTCGCTCGACACGTCATGCGGCGCGGGCTCGTCCCACTCCTCGTCCGGAACCTCGCCCTCGCTATACCACCATTCAAAGTTATCGATATCCATACGGGGCGCCCCTTAGGCCTCGCAAATAAACACTTGCTAGCCTTATACCCCCAGACGGCACGAGGGCTCGCACGGAATGCGAAAAGGACTGCTCCTTTGTCGCATCGAAACGGATCTGTTTACGTTTAGCCGCGGGTAATCTTATTTCTCAACAAGAAGTCGACTGCCCCCACGATTCTGATGCCATCGATGTCCGTTGGATGGTCGCCATCCCTGACAATCAGGATCTTCTCATACGAATCAGGAATTTTTCCTAGCGTGCTTAGCTTGAGCGGTCGCAGCTCGCGTTCCCTCGTCGCCTCGGCATCGATCCGTTCGGTAACCTGGATATATTTGCGGTCTGATCCCTCGCCGATTGCGACAAAGTCGATTTCCCCCGCGCGTAGATGGCCGCAAAACACTTCGTATCCTTCAAAGACAAGCTGGTTGTAGATGACGTTCTCGAGCATCCTTCCGCTATCGCTACCTCTATATCCGTCAAGATAGCTGCGAATTCCCGTATCAGCTATGTAATATTTACCGCCTGTCTTAAGAAGCTCCCGCCCCTTGATGTCATACCTTTTTACTTTGGTAAACAGGTACGTCTCTTCCAGAGCGTCAATATATGCCGACACCGTCGATGCGTTGGTCTTACCGCCCGCTGATTCGTTGAGCGTCCCTACGATTTTGTTGACCGAGGTTTGGTTGGAGATGTTGTCTGCCAGATACGCACAGAGCCGCTCGAGAACATCGCGCTTGGTGATAGCTCCGCGACCCCTACGCGTCACACGCGACAGGATATCGCGCGCGACGATCGTCTGGTAGAGGCTACGGATATAGTCGCGACACAGCTCACGTCTCGGCTCATCATGGGCCAGAAACGGCATGCCGCCATAGGTTATGTACTGCTCAAGCACGGTATTTGAATTAAGGCGATCGCCCGTCTTGGAAACAAGTTCGACCCTCTCACCAAGCCCTTCAGCGGCGACCGCATCAATCGAGCGAAAATCAAGATATTCGCCAAACGTGAGAGGCTGCATCTTGACCTCGACATATCGGCCCGAAATAAGCGTTGCGAGCTCGCTCGATAGCAAAAAGGCATTGGAGCCCGTGACATAGATATCGCACGGCAAATCCACTCGGAGCGAGTTGACCGCCTTTTCCCAACCTTCGACATTCTGGAGCTCGTCAAAGAACAGGTAGGGATGATCGATGCCGTCGATGCGCTCCCGAACCATACGATAAAACGTCAGATAATCCGTAATTCCCGCGTACTCTAGAGATTCCATCTTAAAGGTCAGCAAACGCTCGGCTGGCACCCCCTGTTGCGCCAGATAGTCCCTCATCATGTCCAATAACGTTGATTTGCCACAACGGCGTATGCCCGTCACGATTTTGATGAGGTCGGTATCCTGAAAAGCAATGAGTCGATCAAGATAACGGCTTCGGCGAACGATATCCATAGAGTCTCCCTAGCGCCCGACCAGACATGAAATCTTATAAACTTGCATTTTTTGCAAGTTTATAAGATGTTACCTTAGAAACTTGAAGAATTTGCAAGTTTCTAAGGTATGGATGTGACAAACGGACTGTCCCTTTGTCACATCGCGAGGGCAGCGCGAATGGAGGGGGCCTCGAGGGCCTCGCGGAGCCAAGGAGCCAGCTGCTCGGGGTGACCCTGCAGGTAGCCGTCGAGCTCGGACGGGGCCACGCGGCGCACCTCCGAGATCTCCTCTTGGTTGATATGCAGCTCGCCCGGCTCAACATGGGCAAGGTAGACCTCACACCATTCGCACTCGCAGCGACCGTCGCCGTGGTCCTCGCGGTACACCACGTGTCCGAGGTGCTCGAGCTGATCGGGCTCGCGCGTAATGCCAAGCTCTTCGTTAATGCGGCGCGCCGTGGCGGCCGCGACGTCTTCCCCGGGAAGCGGATGGCCGGCGCAGCTATCGGCCAGCACCCCGCCCCACAGGCGCTTGAGCGGACTGCGGCGACAGAGCAGCAGGCGCGCGTCTTCGCCCCGGCCCTCTACCAGAAGCGTCAGAAATGCCTGATGCAGAATACCCTCGCCGGCATGGGCCTCGATGCGGCCGGGCTCGGGACGCGGAATGGCCTGTGCCGTGGCGCCCAGGTGCGCGAACTCCGGCGAGCAGGCGTACACCGCCATACCTCGCGGCGTCACCGTCAGCTGGGCCATGAGCGCAAACTTGCCCTCGCCCACTGCAATCTTTGTCGTGTGCACACCCATGGGATCCCCTGTCGCCCGCGATGTACCTGAGACCATCTTCGCCTGTATTGCGACTATACAGGCAAGCGCAGCCTGCGACAAAGGGACTTCCTCTTTGTCACATGAGCTTGGCGCTGCTCATGTACCTGTTCTCGGTGTCATGCATCACGCACTTGCTTTTCTCGAAATTCTCTCTCGAAACTAGCCGACTACCCTATCTACACCGTGCAAAAAGAAATCCGCTTGGGCAGCATGGACCTCGACAGTCGATTAATGTTCTATTACGTTTTCGAATTGATATTTGAGCGCTACTTCAAACTGGCTAAGAAATAAAACTCTGTATGCGCCCGGCTTCGACTCTTTAGCAGCCTTCTATATGAAAGGTATCGCCCTATGCAACGCGTACTGTTTATCTGTCATGGGAACATCTGCCGCTCGACGATGGCCGAGTCGGTGTTTACCGAGCTGGTGCGCCGCGCTGGGCGCGAGGTGGAGTTTGTCATCGATTCCGCCGCGACCTCGACCGAGGAGCTTGGCAACCCGCCACACCACGGCACCGTTGCCAAGCTGCGCGAAGTCGGGATTCCCGTCGTCGCCCACCGCGCACGCCAGGTGCGTCGCGCGGAGTATGGCGACTGGGACCACATTGTCTATATGGACGACGAGAACGCGCGTGGCCTGCGTCGCATCTTTGGCGACGACCCCGACGGCAAGATTACGCGCTTGCTCGATTGGACCGAGCGCCCCGGCGACGTGGCCGATCCCTGGTACACCGGCAATTTCGATGCCACGTACCGCGACGTGCTCGCCGGCTGCACGGCCATGCTCGAGCAGCTGTAGGCAAGCGAGGTCGCGGGCCACGCCTTCGGCGCGAAACAAGCGCGGATAATCTTCCACATGACAAATGAGCGTGGACTTTCTCCCACTTTGAGCGTTCAAGTGCGCTCTAAACGGGAGAAAATCCACGCTCATGAATGTGACAAAGGGACTAGCCCTAGACCGGCTTGACCTCCAGCTTTATCCCCTCGGCGCAGGAGTCGCCCAAAACATCCGAAAGAGCCCAGGTCGCATATAGCGGCAAATAGAGAACTGCTCCGTTGCGCTCAACGTTGCCTCTCGAGAAAACAATCCCGAGCCTTACGCCATATTCAGCCGTATCAAGCACATGACCGAGCGCTGCGTGCGCGTGGTAATAGGAGCCCGATTTAACCTCGATCGGAACAGCCGTCCCATCCGGTCCATCGACCACAAAGTCCACTTCACCGCGCTTTTTTGTCTGATAGTAGTAAAGCTGGCGATTTTGGGCAGCCAGCTGCTGGGCCACCACGTTTTCGTAAATGCCGCCCAGATTGGGCTCCTTGCTATCAAGATACGCCGCTTGGGCGACTCCAACGGGGTAGCGCGCCATCAACATGCCCGTATCCGATTGATAGAGCTTGAACTGCGATGGCCGTGCCGTCTTGAGCAGGGGCGATTTTGGCTCGGTTACGATATCGGCTTTGAGAGCAACGCCGGCATCGACAAGCCATACAAAATCTCGCTGATACTTCTCGTAGTGAGCCTTGGGGTCAATGGAATTGAGCACGAAGCGCTTGTTTTCGCCCTCGAGCATAATAGAGAGCTGATCGTAGATGCTCTGCACCTGAAGGGCTCGCCCGCTTGCATACTTGGAGATATCCCGCCGGTACTGTTCGTTGAGCTCTGACTGCAGCTGACGAACAGAGGCAAGGTCGCCCTGCGTGTCAAGGAAACGCTGCACGACCTCCGGCATTCCGCCGACAACGGTATAGGTCCTGAAGTTTGCCATCATCGCGTCATGAATGTAATCAGGAATGGGCCTCTCGCTGATACACGCGTCACGTATCGTTTGGCGAGCCCCCTCGCTCACCCCGATTGCCCAGCAAAACTCCTCAAAATCGAGCGGGAACATCCTAAGCTCGTGGACATACCCCACGGGATAGGACCTGACGCCCTTGAACTGAGTCCCGAGCATTGACCCCGAAAACGCCCAACGGCACCTCCCGTCCTCAACAAGGAACTTTGCCATCGTCATGATGTCGGGGGCCTCCTGGACCTCATCGATAAACACGAGTGTTTTGCCTGGCGCAATCGACTTTCCCGAAAGAAGCGTCACCCTGCTGATGAAATCATCGGCATCCCGCGCCTCGAGAAGAGCATCTTTTGCCTGGCGGTTTTCCATGAGGTTAAGCTCGATGTAGGTTGCATGGTTGGCTTTGCCAAATGCGCGAATCGAATAGCTTTTGCCAATCTGGCGAGAACCCGTAATGAACAAGGCCTTTTGCTCGGAAGACTTCAGCCAACGCTCCAGCTCTGCCGCTATTTTCCTGCGCAGCATAGGCTCCCCCTCAGTGTCATCAAATGAAATGCAAAGTTTTATACGCTTAATTATCGATGAAACGCAGAATTTTTAGAACCTAAAATCGGATGAAATGCAGAGTTTTGAGATTATAAGCAAAAAGAAGGGGCACCACCGGCGAATGTGGCAAATGGACTGTCCCTTTGCCACATTGCTCTCAACTACTCGTCGACGATCTCGGCAAGCCAGACGTTCAGCGTATCGACCTCGGGGCAGCAGAACTTTGCCGTGCCGGGCTCGTTGCCGGGCACAGTTCCGCCATAGCGCAGAATGTCGATATAGGGAAAGCCAACGTGACAGGCCATGGCGCACATCTTGCCGCGATCGCGGTCGAAGTCGAAGACGTCGCCCGGCTTGTGACCATGGTGGCAGCGGCACGTCCCCAGCTGGTCCACGCAGCTCACGCGGATACGCGGACGCTTGCCCCGCGGCGCACCGAGCGGCTTGTTCTCGCCCGCAGGCCTGATGCCGCCCTCGCCAGCATTACTCATGGTCAATCACATCCAAGCAGGCCTCGATGGGAAGACCGGCCGACTTGTCCTCTTGGTCGGCATTGCGCTCGATAAGCTCGGCCACCACACGCATGGCATCGGACGTCGCGCGCTGCAGACTCCAACCTGCCATAACGCGGCCGACGAGCACTGCCGAGAACGTATCGCCCGTGCCCGGGAAATAGACCGGAATGAGCTCAAAGGGAATCGTAAAGTACTCCCCCGCTACATGGTCGTAACCGATAACCGCGTTCGTGCCATTGACCACGGTGCTCGTAATGACCACCGACTTGGCACCCAGCTCGCGCACGGCGTCCACAAGGGCGCGGGCCTCTTCGGGCGTAATTTGCTCGGCAATAGGCCTATCGGCAAGCAGGCACGCCTCGGTATAGTTGGGCACCGCGTAGTCTGCGCACTCCAGCAGGTGCCGCATAAGGCCAATCGTGGACTCGGGCACGCCCGCATACAGCTTGCCGTTGTCGCCCATGATGGGGTCGACGAACACCTTGGTGCCCTTTTGCGCACGGCGGTGGCAAAAGTCCGAGATGATGCGCGTCTCTTCCTCGGTCACGATAAAGCCGGTCGAGATGGCGTCGAACTCAAAGCCGAGTTCTTCCCAGATGGCAAGACTCTGACGCACGTACTCCGTGGTGTCGTGGATGTAGAACTTGGGATAGTTAAGCGTATCGGACACAAGTGCCGTCGGCAGATTGTGGATACGGTAACCCATGTGCGACAGCACCGGCAGCATGGCGGAAAGCGCGACCTTGCCGTAGCCGCACATATCGTTGATCAGCAACAGCTGAGTGTTCTTCATGAGTGTCCCCCTTGGATCGGGCGCGGCGCAACGGCGCCACAGTGCAACTAAGTGTAGCGCAGGGGACGTTGCGAGCGGAGTCGAGCGGCACGAAGGGCAAATTGTTGCGGAAAGGTTTCGGAAACGAGGGGCTAGCTTGCTTCATTGCGGCTCATTTGCCGCCACTTATTCAGTGCCATTTCAAAACTATGCCGGATTACGGGGCTGAACCTGAATGAGCCAACCACACCCCTTATTTTCAAATCATAGCGAACCTTCTACCTGCGGTTTTCTTTTTACCAATTTCGGCATGGTCGGCAATCCGTCATTCAGCCCCGTAATCCGGCATAGTTTTTAAGTTAGTCGTTGGGGACGTTCTTAAACGACTAGTCAAACAAGAACGTCCCCAACGACTATCCCAACAAGGGCAACGCCGATGTTTTGGCGAAGTCAGCGAAAACCCGCCAGAGTGAGCAAGGTGCCTTGAAACGAGGCGGCATTGACCTTCTGGTCATGCCGCCGAAGTTGAAAGGCAGATTGCCGCTCTGGCGGGTTTGCAGCGTCGAGCCGTTACGCGGTTTGGTAAAACCGCGTAACCACTAGTTTGGTACCTTGACATTGATTTCTCACGCTCCTAAATTGGTTAGGCACAAAACAATTCCACTACCTAACTAAAGAAAGGAGCAGCACTAATTTATGTGCGATGAACCTCTTAGCCTTTGTTCGCACGAGCCCGGCGGAGACCCGTCACAGCCGGCGGATGTATCCGAAGCGGTTAGCTCAGAAGACAAGCTTGCCAAGCGCATCCTCAATAACCTGGGCTTTTGCGGCCATTACATGCATTTTCATGGCGGAGGCGTGTCCGGCAAGGCGCCCATCATCTGCCTACTGGCCAAGCAGCCCGGCGGCGAGATGTCGCAGCAGGAACTCGGCATGCACTTCGGCCTCAAGCCGGGGTCGCTTTCCGAGATCCTGTCCAAGCTCGAGCTCAACGGCCTCATTGAGCGCAGCCGTAACCCCAAGGATCGACGGCAACTCACCATTCGCCTGACCGAAACCGGCCGGGAAAACGCCCGCATCGACCAGGCGGCCCGCATCCGCTTTAGAGAACGGGCCTTTAGCGCGCTCACCCACGACGAGCGCGAGCAGCTCGCCGAAATGCTCGATAAAATCCGCAAAACCTGGGAGGAACTGGATGATTAAAACCCTCATGGGCAGCATCCGCGACTATATGAAAGTCACCGTTGCCACGCCGTTGCTCGTGCTTGGCGAGGTGCTCTGCGAGATGCTGATTCCATTTATCACCGCCAACCTGATCGACGCCATCAAAGACGGCGCCACCGTAGCCGAGATGCTTCCCACCGCGGGCTTTTTGGTGCTCATCGCGCTGACGTCGCTTGCCTTTGGCGCCGCTGCCGGCGTCACCTGCAGCCATGCGAGCTGCGGGTTCGCCAAGAACCTGCGTCACGACCTGTTCTACAAGATCCAGACGTTCAGCTTTGCCAACATCGATGAGTTCTCGACCTCCTCGCTCGTCACGCGCCTGACCACCGATATCAACAACGTGCAGCAGGCCTTTATGATGATCATCCGTATCGCCGTGCGCGCGCCGCTGGTATTGATCTTCGCCTTTACCATGGCGTTTATCATGGGCGGCAGCGTTGCCATGGTCTACCTGGTTATCATTCCGCTGCTGGGCTTTGGGCTGTTCTTTATCATCTTTAAGGTGCGCCCCATCTTCTCGCGTGTGTTCCACAAGTATGACGCCCTTAACGAGTCCGTCGAGGAAAACGTCACCGGCATGCGCGTGGTCAAGAGCTATGTGCGCGAAGACTTTGAGAAGGAGAAGTTCGCGACCGCCGCACGCGACGTCCAGATGGACTTCACCCGCGCCGAGAAGCTGCTCGCCTTTAACAACCCCATGATGAACATCTGCGTCAATGGCGCGTTTGTCGTCATCATCTACCTGGGCTCCAAGCTCATCATCACGAGCCAGGGCACGCTGTTCGACGTGGGCCAGCTCTCCTCGATCTTTACCTATGGCTTCCAGATCCTTATGAGCCTGATGCAGCTGTCGATGATCTTTGTCATGGTAACTATGGCCGACGAATCGGCGCACCGCATTACCGAGGTGCTGGCCGCCGAGCCCACGATCGCCGATCCCGCCGTGCCCGTGCGCGAGGTTGCCGACGGCTCCATCGACTTTGACCACGTGAGCTTTAAGTATTCCGCGCATGCGAAGCGCCAGGCGCTCGACGATATCGACCTGCACATTAAGAGCGGCGAGACCATCGGCATCATCGGCGGTACCGGCTCGGCCAAGTCCACGCTTGTAAACCTGATCGCCCGTCTGTACGATGTCACGGAGGGCACCGTGCGCGTCGGCGGCGTGGACGTGCGCGACTACGACCTGGACGCGCTGCGCCACCAGGTCGCCATGGTGCTGCAGAAAAACGTGCTGTTTAGCGGCACCATCGCCGAGAATCTGCGCTGGGGCGACCCGAACGCCACCGACGAGGAAGTCCGCGAGGCGGCACATCTGGCCTGCGCCGATGAGTTTGTCGACGGCTTCCCCAAGGGCTACGACACCTGGATCGAGCAGGGCGGCTCCAATGTTTCCGGCGGTCAGAAGCAGCGCCTGTGCATTGCGCGTGCCCTGCTGCGTCGCCCCAAGATCTTGATCCTGGACGACTCCACCAGCGCCGTCGACACCAAGACCGATGCCAAGATCCGCGCAGGGCTGGCAAGCTATCTGCCCAACACGACCAAGCTCATCATCGCCCAGCGCATCAGCTCCGTGCAGGACGCAGACCGCATCATCGTCATGGAGGGCGGCCGTATCGCTCAGATCGGCAACCATGACGAGCTGCTCAAGACGAGCGAGATCTACCGCGAGACCTTTACCTCGCAAAACAAGATGTCTGCCGAGGGCGAAGGGGCCGTCGAGGCCGACACCGAGGCATCCGCAACGCAAGCCCAGAACCAGGAAGGAGGCGAGGCACATGAGTAAGGCAACCACCGCCGAGCGCGCGCTCAACCGCAAGAGCGGCACCATGTCGCGCCTCATCAAGACGCTCTTTGGCTTCTACCCCGTGCTTTTGCCCCTCGTCGTCGCCGGCGTGGTGCTCTGCGCCGTCATCAACTCCATCGGCGCGACCTTCCTTCAGAGCGCCCTGCAGATTATTGGCGAATCGTGGCAGTCGGGCGATTGGGAAGCCGCACAGCCCAAGATCGCGCAGCTCGTGACCACCCTCGCCTGCATCTACGGCGTCGGCATCCTGTCCTCGCTGTTCTGGAACCGCACTATGGCCATCATCACGCAGGGCTCGTTGGAAAAGCTGCGCGAGAAGATGTTCAACCGCATGCAGGACCTACCGATCCGATACTTCGACACGCACCAGCGCGGCGACATCATGAGCCACTACACCAACGACATCGACACGCTGCGCCAGATGATCAGCCAGTCGCTGCCCAACCTGCTCATGACGACCATCGTCATCGTCACGGTGTTCTTTATCATGCTGTACTACAGCGTGTGGATGTGTCTGGTGATTATTGCCGGCGTCGCCTTTATGACCTTTATGACCAAGCTGCTCGGCTCCAACTCCGCGCGCTTCTTTATTGCGCAGCAGACCGAGCTCGGCGTGGTCGAGGGCCATATCGAGGAAGTCATGAACGGCCAGAAGGTCGTCAAGGCATTCTGCCACGAGTCTGCCGCCGAGGCCGATTTTGACGAGCGCAACGAAAAGCTCTTCGAGGTATCGCAAAAGGCCAACATGTACGCCAACATCCTCATGCCCATCCTTATGAACCTGGGCAACCTGCTCTACGTGCTGGTCGCACTGGCAGGCGGCATTTTCCTGGCGCTGGGCGTGCCCAACCTGAGCATCTCGGGCATGACGCTGTCCATCGCCGTCGTGGTGCCGTTCCTCAACATGACCAAGCAGTTCTGCGGACAGATCGGTCAGATCTCTCAGCAGATCAACGCCGTGGTCATGGGTCTCGCCGGCGCCGACCGCATCTTTGAGCTCATCGACGAGGAGCCCGAGGCCGACGAAGGCTACGTGACGCTCGTCAACGCGCAGGTCAACCCCGATACCTGGCAGCTCGAGGAGGCCGACCACCACACCGGCATGTGGGCATGGAAACACCCGCACCGTGCAACCGGCGAGATCGAGTACGTACCGCTGCGCGGCGACCTGGTCATGGACAACGTCGACTTTGGCTACACGCCCGACCACGAGGTTCTGCACGGCGTGTCCGTGTTTGCCAAGCCGGGCCAGAAGGTCGCATTTGTCGGCGCCACCGGTGCTGGCAAGACGACCATCACCAACCTCATCAACCGCTTCTATGACATCGCCGACGGCAAGATCCGCTACGACGGCATCAACGTCAACAAGATCCGCAAGGCCGATCTGCGCCGCTCGCTGGGCGTGGTGCTGCAGGACGTGAACCTGTTCACCGGCACCGTGATGGACAACATCCGCTACGGCAACCTGGATGCCACCGACGAGGAGTGCATCGCGGCGGCAAAGCTCGCCGGTGCGGACGACTTTATCACCCGACTGCCCGACGGCTACGACACCATGCTCACCGGCAACGGCGCCCAGCTGTCGCAGGGCCAGCGCCAGCTGATTTCGATCGCACGCGCTGCCGTCGCCGATCCGCCGGCAATGATTCTGGACGAGGCCACGTCGAGCATCGACACCCGCACCGAGGCCATCGTGCAAGCAGGCATGGATAAGCTCATGGAGGGCCGCACGACGTTTGTCATCGCGCACCGCCTGTCCACCGTGCGCAACGCCGACGCAATCATCTGCCTGGATCATGGCCGCATCATCGAGCGTGGCAACCACGACGAGCTGATCGCCAAGCGCGGATATTACTACCAGCTCTATACCGGGGCGTTTGAGCTGGAGTAGCTCAAAACATCCCCTACGCTCCCAACGGAGCTCCCCGAGGGAGACGGGGTGTTTACTCCGTGCTCAAACATTCTCGCTTCGCTGCGGAACCGCGCGCGGAGCAAACACCCCCGTCTCCCTCGGGGAGCTCCTGCGCACACGATCTTTTATCGCAGCCTGAAAAGAAGTGGTGAGGCCCTGGCCGTTTGGCCAGGGCCTCGTTTTGTAAGGAGGGGCTCCACCGTCTCCCGTCCGCAGTCCCGTAGCTAAAAAAGCCCCGTCCCAAAAAGACTGCTTTGGCAGAACGTCGAGTGGTATCCTTGGTAGCCCTGTGCTGCAAACGCACCTTAAACGCAAGGAGTCCCATGGATCTTATCGCCCAGCTCGCCCGCGAGCTCAACCTTAAGGCCGCCAACATCGAGGCAGCCGTCAAGCTCATCGACGAGGGCAACACCATCCCCTTTATTTCGCGCTACCGCAAGGAAGCCACGGGCGGCATGGACGACGTCGCCCTGCGCGCACTCGACGAGCGCCTGTCCTACCTGCGCAATCTTGAGCAGCGCAAAGAGGACGTCATCCTGCTCATCGACGCCCAGGGCAAACTCACGCCCGAACTCGAGCAGCAGATTCGCGAGGCCACGCAGCTCCAGCGTGTCGAGGACCTCTACAAGCCCTACCGCAAAAAGCGCATGACTCGCGCGCAGAAGGCCCGCGAGGCAGGCCTTGAGCCGCTCGCCAACATGATCATCATGCAGGCCTCGGCCAAGGGCAGCGCACTCGACGCCGCCGCGGCATACGTCAACGAGGAGGCCGGCTTCGACACGCCCGAAAAGGCGCTTGCCGGCGCGGCGGACATCGTGGCCGAGACGGTGGCCGAGGACCCCGAGAACGTCGCCGACCTGCGCGCCTTTACGCAGAACACCGCCGACATCGTCGTCGAGGCCACCGACCCCACCGAGAAGACTCCCTACGAGCCGTACTACAGCTATGACGAGCCGCTGCGCCGTATACCCAACCACCGCGTGCTGGCTATCGACCGCGGTGAGCGCGAGGGCAAGCTCCGCGTGCGCGTGAACGTCGACGGCACTGCCGCCACGGAACGCCTCGGCAGCCGTTGGCCCCGACGCCAGGGCGTGTTTGCGCCCGTCTTTGATGCCGCCATCGCCGACGGTTACAAGCGCCTCATGGCCCCCTCGCTGGAGCGCGAGGCCCGCGCCAAGCTCACCGCCCGCGCGCAGACCGAGGCCATCAACGTCTTTGCCAAGAATCTCGAGGGCCTGCTCTCGGCACGCCCCGTACGCGGCGCCCGTGTGCTCGCACTCGATCCGGGCTACCGTACCGGCTGCAAGGTCGCCGTCATGGACGAGACCGGCAAGCTACTCGACCACGGCGTGGTCTACCCCACCAAGCCGCGCCACGACGTCGCCGGCACCAAGCGTGAGCTCGCCCGCCTCGTCAAGAAGGACGGCGTCAACACCATCGTCATCGGCAACGGTACCGCCAGCCGCGAGACCGAGGAAGTCGTCTCGGAGTTCATTGCCGAGCAGGCGCCCGGGCTGCGATACACCATCGTCAACGAGGCGGGCGCGTCGGTGTACTCCGCCTCCGAGCTCGCCAGCCAGGAGTATCCCGATCTGGACGTCACCGTGCGTGGCGCCATGAGCCTGGGTCGTCGCCTGCAGGACCCGCTGGCAGAGCTCGTCAAGATTCCGCCCCAGTCCATCGGCGTGGGACAGTACCAGCACGACCTTGACCAGGCCGAGCTTTCGCGCACCCTGGGCCATGTGGTGGAGGACGTCGTCAACCGCGTGGGCGTCGACGTAAACACCGCAAGTGCGAGCCTGCTGGGATACGTATCGGGCATCACGCCGAGCGTAGCCAAAAACATCGTGGCCTACCGCGAGGAGAACGGCGCCTTTACCGATCGCCGCCAGCTCAAGAAGGTCCCCAAGCTGGGACCCAAGGCATATCTCAACGCCGCGGGCTTCCTGCGCATCAGCGGCGGTAAGAACCCACTCGATGCGACGAGCGTCCACCCCGAAAGCTACGAGGTGGCCACGGCCGTCCTGGAGCGTGCAGGTGTGGCGGCAAGCGAGCTCAGCCGCGGCGGCGTGCCCGATATCGAGAGACGCATCGGCAGCATTTCGGCGCTGGCAAGCGACCTGGACTGCGGCACCCTCACGCTCATCGACATCGTCAACGAGCTCAAGAAGCCTGGCCGAGACCCGCGCGACGACGCGCCCGAGGTGGTCTTTAGCCGCTCAGCACTTTCCATCGACGACCTGGAACCCGGCATGGAGCTCAAGGGCACGGTGCGCAACGTTGTGGACTTTGGCGCCTTCGTCGACGTGGGTGTGCACCAGGACGGCCTCGTGCATATCTCCAAGCTGGCCAACCGCTTCGTCAAGCACCCCAGCGACGTGGTGCGCGTCGGCGACACGGTCAAGGTGTGGGTCGAAAAGGTCGATCGCAACCGCAAGAAGATCTCGCTCACCATGGTTCAGGGCAAATAGCCGCCAAAGCGGACGTCCCCCTCTTCGCGGCGTGCAAAATTGCGAGTATTCAGCATCTCCCGATAGCCCCGCGGCGCTTCAGAGGGCCATAAAAGCAAAAACGGCCCCCGTTTTGGCGTTTTAGGGCCAAAACGGGGGCCGTTCCGCGCTTCAACCAGCTGGTAAAAGTCTTTACCATGCTGAAAACTCGCGATTTTGCACGTCGCTGCAGGGGGTACCCTTGCTTAGGGCAGAATATGGAAACCCAAAGCGGCGATATCCTTGGCAAAACCGCGCACGGTATCGAGCGAGACCTCGTACGGGTCACGGCCGATGTTCTTGCGCTTGGCCAGGATGCTGTTGGGCACCGTGATGATCTGGCAACCGCAGGCCTCGGCCTGGTAAATGTTGATGAGCTCGCGCGTGGACGCCCACAGGACCTCGCAGTTGGGCTTGGCGGCGGCCTTCTTGACTGACTCCGTCATAAACGGAATGGGATCGACGCCGGTATCGGCGATGCGGCCGGCAAAAAGCGAGATGATGGACGGCGTCTCGGCGTCAACGGCCTCGACCATCTCATCGACCTGCGTAGGCGTAAAGATAGTGGTGACGTTGACCTTGATGCCATCGGCCGAAAGCTTGCGGACCAGCTCGGAGGTGGACTCGCCCTTGGTGGTCACGCATGGAATCTTGACGTAGACGTTATCTGCCCAGGTAGCAATCTCGCGCGCCTCGACCTCCATGGTCTCGACGTCGTCGGCAAAGACCTCAAACGAGACGGACACATCGGTGATGTGGGCCAGAACCTCCTTGGCAAACGCGCGGTAATCCGTCACGCCACCCTTCTTCATAAGGGACGGGTTGGTCGTGAAACCCTGAACGTTGCCGTTCTCGTACATGTCGAGCATGCCCTCGAGGTTTGCACCGTCAGCGAACACCTTGATTGCCATCTGCCTGATTCCTTTCGTTTGCATACGGCCGATAAACTGCTAAACACTTTACCTACGTTTATCAAGGCGTGAACTGCGGTTTTTTATCTTCTCGGCGAACGGTATAAACACCTCAGTGTTTGGATTGATAAATCGATTGAGCATGCAAAAGCAAAGAGTCGCAGTTTGAGCAAACGTCAGAACGCGGGATTCATTAGATAAGGCCGAAATGCTGCATCGCTGTAACGGTGCCGTCGTGTGCGACATCGTCGGTCACGTAGTCGGCGACCGCCTTGACCTCGGGCATGGCGTTGCCCATGGCGACAGCCGTCTCGACCGCAGCGAGCATACCCAGATCGTTGCCCGAATCGCCAAAGCCAAAGGTGCGCGCATTTCCTTCGCGGCCCAGATACGCCAGCGCTCGCGCCACGCCCACGCCCTTGTCAATGCCCTTGGGGCTCAGCTCGCGATTCTGGCCACCGGTGTTGCACAGCTCAAACTCGCAATCGATAAAGCCGTCATCATTGGCTACGCGAGCCAAACTGGGCACACTGAGGCATACCTTGCCCACGCGCAGACTGCCGTCGACGCGCATTTCCTCGGTGCTGTGCACCACAGAAGTGCCGATCAGAGACGACTGCTCAACGCCCACAGGCTCCAGGGCAAAAGTAGCCACGTTGGTCTCGAAAAAGGCCTCAATCCCTGCCGCGGCCATACGGCGCGCAAGCTCCTCGATAACGTCCTCGTCAAAGCAGTCCTCGTGTACCACGCGTCCCTCGACCTCGAGCGTGGCGCCTGCCATGGCCACGACGCCCGCGGGGTCGAGCGCACGCAGGCTATCGGCGATAAGCCACAGGGGGCGACCCGTGCAGATAAATGCCTTGTGCCCTGCATCGCGCAGTGCACGGAACGCCTCAACCACCGTCTGCGAGGGGCGAACCGCCGAAAAGTCCTTATCGGTCATATCGTCGGGATCGAACGACGTCAGCGTGCCGTCCACGTCAAAAAAGAGCACGGCGGAATCGGGGCACGCATCAATCATATGGGTTCCTTTCGGGGATGAGGGCAAACGAAGCATCCATCATATAATGGAGCGACGCAACCAGAGAGGTCACCCATGGAATTTTACGCAAGCTGCCCCGAGGGCTTTGAGTCCGCACTCGCCGATGAGCTTAAACGCCTCGGGCTTTCGCATGTCCGCCGGCTGAAGGGCCGCGCTACGTTTGAGGGCGAGCTCGAAGAAGGCTACCGCGCCTGTCTGTGGTCGCGCCTGGCGAGCCGCGTGTTCGTGGTTCTTGGGCGCTTTGAGGCGCAGGATGCCGACGAGCTGTACGATAGCGTTTACGACATCGCCTGGGAGAACATCATCCGCCCCGGCGCAACCATCGCCATCACCGCCCGCGGCGTGACCGAGCAGCTGCGCAACACACGCTTCTCTGCCTTGCGCGCCAAGGACGCATTGTGCGACCGCCTGGCCGAAACCACGGGCCGTCGCGCCGATGTCGATGCCGCCGATCCCGATGTTCACCTGCTGCTTTCGCTGCGTCAGCGCCGCGCGAGCATCAGCCTGGACCTTTCGGGCGACCCGCTGTTCAAGCGCCTGCCGCCCGCAGCGACCCGCGCCGGCGAGGGCGCGCACGTGCTGCGCCCCGACTACGCCGCCCTGGTGCTGGCGCAGGTCGGCTGGACCGCACTATGCGAGCGCAAGTTGACGGCCGATGACTACGAGAACGAAGCCCTGCCCACGCTGATCGACGCCTCGTGCGCCGGCGGCGGTCTGCTGCTGGAAGCCGTGAACATTCTGACCGACCGCGCCCCGGGCGCTGCACGCGAGCGCTGGGGCTTTGAGGGCTGGCAGCCGCACGACGCCGCCCTGTGGGAGCAGCTGCTTGCCGAGGCACGCGAGCGCGAGGCAGCAGCACGCGAGCGCCAGGCACGCATCGTGGCTGTAGACATCGACCCCGCCGCCCGCAAGACTGCCGAGCGCATGGTCAAGTGCGCCGGCTACAAGCGTTTTGTCGACTTTTGCGCTGCCAAGCCAGCCACCGTGCTGGACCATGCAGGCGCTGTCGCCGGTGCCGCCGTGGTCGCAGACACCACCGAGACCCCGCTTTCGCTCATGCACGACGCCATGACGCTGGTCGGCGAGCTGCGCCGCGCGCCCGAGCTTGCCGCAGCGCCGGTCGCCGCGCTCACCCGCGATGGATTGCTGGCCCGCTCGCTCCACGCCGAGCCCGAGCGCTCGATCGCCGTCATGCCCAACAACGAGGAGGCGACCGTCGAAGTCTGGCCGTCGCTCGACCACGCCGCCGCAGCGTTTGAGGCTGCGACCAGCGCAGATGCCGAGGCCGAGGTTGCGGATACCAACGAAGTCAACGACGAAGCCGCCAGCACCCCCATGCCCGAACCTGCCGCCACGCTCGACCTGGGCAACGGCAAGCCGCTGCCCGTGCTCATCCCCGAGTCCGAGCAGTTCGCCAACCGCTTGCGCAAGAACGCCCGTCTGCGCCGCAAGTGGGCAAAGCGCGAGGGCGTGAGCTGCTACCGCGTCTACGATGCCGACCTACCCGATTACTCCGCCGCCATCGATCTGTACGAGGGCTGCCCGCAGACGCCGGGCCGCTGGCTCGTCATCGCCGAATACGCCGCGCCCAAGACCATCGATTCCGCGCTTGCCCAGGCCCGCATGCTCGACATTCTGGCCATCGCTCCGCGCATCCTAGATGTTCCCGCCGAGCACGTGCACGCCAAAGCCCGCATGCGTTCGCGCGGCGGCTCGCAGTACGGCAAGCAGGGCACCGGCAAGGGCGGCTCGGGCGAGCGCGCCAATATCGCACGCCGTCGTCTGCCGCTCATCGAGGAGGGCGGCCTTACCTTTGCCGTCAACTTTGACGACTACCTGGACGTCGGCATCTTCTTGGATCACCGCGTCACCCGCAACCTGGTGCGCGAGCACGCCAAGCAGGCGCGGCGCTTTCTCAACCTGTTCGCCTATACCGGCACCGCTACCTGCTATGCGGCAGACGGCGGCGTCGAGGAAACTGTGACGGTCGACCTCTCCAACACCTACCTGGACTGGGCCGAGCGCAATATGCGCCAGAACGGCTTTGTTGGTCCGCAGCATCATTTTGTGCGCGACGACGTGCTTGCCTGGATTCGCGACCAGCGCCAGACGCGCAACCGCTGGGACCTGATTTTTGTCGATCCGCCCACGTTTTCGAACTCATCAAAGATGGGCCGCCGCACCTGGGACGTCCAACGCGACCATGTTGAGCTTTTGGCCGGCGTATCGCGCCTGCTCGCACAGGGCGGCCACGCCATCTTTAGCTGCAACCTGCGCGGCTTCCGCCCCGAGACGCGCAAGCTCGCGCGCGCGGGCGTCGTGCTAGAGGACATTACGGCGCAGACCATCCCCGAGGACTTTGCGCGCAACCAGAAGGTGCACCATTGCTATATCGTGCGCCGCCTGCCCATCGAGGACGCCATGGCCGAAGTCGGCTTTAGCGCCGAGGAGATTGCAGAGCGAACCGAAGAGCTGCGCAACCCCGAGGCCCGCAAGCCCCGCGCAACGGCGCCCGCGCACGCGCAGGCCGGAGACCGAGGGTCGCGCGGCGACGGCAAGCCTGCCTGCGCCGGCAAGCCCAAAAAGAAGAAGCTCTACGCCAGCAAGCCCAAGGGCAGATAAACCAAGTTGCGGTGGAATACGGACTGTTTTGCCTGGAATTAGGCAAATTTAGACCGTATTTCACCGCAACTCATATTGGGATGGTGGTTGGCGATCTAGCCTTGGGTGACCAGGCGATAGCCGATACCCACGTGCGTCTGGATATAGCGCGGATGCGCCGGATCGGACTCGATCTTCTTACGCAACGTGCCCATAAAGACACGAAGGCTCGCCAGGTCGCTCTTAGTTGCCGTGCCCCAAATCTCGTGCAGGATAAACTGGTGCGTCAGCACCTTGTCGGCGTTGTGCGCCAGCAGGCACAAGAGCTTGTACTCGATCGGCGTCAGATGCAGCTCCTCGCCATCCATCGTGGCGATGCCGGCATCAAAATCGATATGCAGATCACCGGTATCGAACGAGCCCTCGGAGGCAACGCCGCCCGTTTGCGCATACGAAAGGCGCCTGAGCGTCGTGCGAATGCGCGCGAGCAGCTCCTCGACCGAAAACGGCTTGGTCAGGTAGTCGTCGGCACCGGCATCGAGTGCGCGAATCTTGTCCGCATCCTCGCTGCGCGCCGAGACCACAATGATCGGCATGCCCGACCATGCGCGCACCGACTCCACCACCTTGACGCCGTCCATATCGGGCAGGCCCAGATCGAGCAGCACAATACTCGGTGCCTGCGATGAGGCGGCGGCGATGGCGGCATGGGCGGTCTCCACGGCCATATGGCGCAAGCCGTGCGCCTCGAGCGCGGCAACGATAAGGTTGCGGACGGCGGGGTCGTCCTCAACGACCAAGATGAGCGGTTTCATGGCAGAGTTCGACACAGCGTTACTCCTTATCAAACGAAACGTCGGCGGCGGGAAGCCCAATCGTAAAGACCGAGCCGTGCGGGTCCGCCGCGGCAACCTCTATGCTACCGCCATGCGCCAACATAATGGATCGGCAGAGCGAAAGTCCCAAGCCCACGCTACGATGGCTATCAGCCAAGCCATGGTTGACAGTGTAGAACGATTCAAAGATCCGGCCCTGCTCCTCGGGCGCAATACCGGGACCGTCATCGGCGACGGAACATGCCACCTGTCCATCGTTCGCCATAATCGAGATCACGATATGCGAGCCCGACGGCGTATAGGCAATAGCGTTGTTCACCAGGTTCACCACCAGCTGCACCATCAGGCGCGCATCGACGTTGACGAGCGCCGGCTCGTCGCACGGCACCACCTTAAGATCGTGCTCGCGTACAGCCGGATTCACGTGGCGCAGCGCCTCCTCGACGATATCGTCCATGAGCTCGAGCGTGGTCGACAGATGCATGCCGCCTCCCTCGAGCTTTGTGATGGCGAGCAAATTCTCGACGGTGGCGTTGAGCCATTGCGCATCCGAACGAATGGAAAGGAGCATGCCGCGGCGCGTCTGGCTATCGAGCACGGCCGTGCCGGTCGAACCCTGGTCGAGTAGCACGTCGGCATTGCCCGAAATGCTGGTAAGCGGCGTGCGCAGATCGTGCGAGATGGAGCGCAGCAGATTGGCGCGCAGCTGTTCGTTTTTGGCGAGCACCGCCGCCTCCTCGCGGGCCTCCATGGCGCGGGCGCGATCGAGTGCCAGCTCGCCTTCGCTCACGATGGCGTCGGCAAGTGTCCGTTCCTCGTGCGTCAGCACGTCGGGCTCGGCAACGATAGCCAGCACGCCCACCACCGAGGCGGGGTCGCCCGAGCGCACGAGGCCGTCGCCCGTGCAAACCGTCAGGTAGATGCCATAAAACGCCGAGCCGCCATAGGTGGCATCGAGCGGCGTTCCCACATAGGCGGACGCCGAGAGCCGCGGCGGCATCTGGGGCGTCAGCTGGTGCACCGGCGCGGCGTCACCCACGGCCGTGTACGTCGCACGCGGCAGCAAGTCATCATCGTCGGCGTCGGCGCTGTACCACACGACCGGACAGCCCGAAAGACGCGCCAGCTGCGTTGCCATGGCATGCACAATCTGCTGCTGATCGGAACACCGCTGCAGCATGCGGTTGGTCTCGAGCACCATATGCGTGCGACGGTCGCTGGCGGCAGCCTGTGCCAAGGCGCGGCGCAGGGCCAACGCAATCGAGCTCGACACAAGCGAGACCACAAACATGATGAAGAACATGCCGGGATAGACGCGGTCGATAAACGATAGCGAGCAGCGCGGGTCGACAAACAAGAAGTTGTAGAGCGCTACGGCGGCAGCCGAGCTCAGCAAGCAATACAGACGGCTCCAGGTAAAGAATGCGCACAGCTGCACGGCGAACACATAGACGATCATGATGCTCGGCGCGAGACCAGGATGGTCGAGCAGCGCACCCACAATCGTCGCCGCGACCAGCAGCCCCGCCGATACGCAGGCGTCATACAGAGGGCTGCGACGTGTCAGCGTTGTGCGCCGCCACCAAAAGCTATCGGCAATATCGCCGTCCGCACGGACGTCCATCGGCACCCCGCCCCTCTCTTAAAAACAAAAACCACCACAGAGGGACAGCACCTTTGTGGCGGTTTCCCTTGTGGTGGTTCCAAGTTTATAGCCTTTGCAGTCTGCGGTCGTTAGACAAACAGCACGTGCGCGAGCAGGGCGCACACTCTTGTCCATCGAAGGCCAACTCCATGTAACCTGTCGGCGACTACGGGCGCTCGTTGGGGGCCAGGCGCTGCATCTTGTTCACAGCCTTGAACTTGGTGAACAGCGGCACATACTCAAAGCTCACGTTAGAGTTCTCCAGGCCATACCAGCGCGCCGGCGTACCGGCAAAGCGACGGATGATGTACTTGAGCGTGATGGCCGTGCGCTCGCTCGGCTCCACGTCACTCTCGGGCGCCAGGAGCTTGCGGATCATGACGAACTTAAACGTGCCGATGTTGCCCGGATCCTTGTAGACCGAGTAGTCATGCATCTGCGGCGGCAGCTCGCCAGTGGCGGCCAGATCCTGAACAACCTGGCGCAGGTAGGCGTTCACGCGCTGGTTAACCTTGTAGCCCAGGTACAGATGCACGCGGAAAACATAGTCGGTGCCAAACGTCTCGACCGAATAGGCAAAGGTATGCGGTTCGTCCATGGTCTCGACGTTCACGAACCACCAGGCGCGGGCGCGCTTGGGATGCTTGTCCAGAATCGAGTAGACGATATCGCGGTCGATGTAGTCGGTATTGGTGTCCTTGGTCAGGTACACGATGTTGTCGCTCATAAGCTCATAGCGATCGTCGTCGCGCAGGCGCTTGAGCTGCGGCAGATAGCTGCGCAGCGGCAGCAGCGTAAACTGACGCCGCTCGACCGCCGTGCCGTTGTACCAGCACAGCATAACGCCCATGATGAGCATGGCCATAAGAATAGTGAAATAGCCACCGTGGAAAAATTTGGTGAGCGAACTCACAAAGAAGAAGCCCTCGAGCATAAGGAAGAACACAACGAAGATATACGGGACGACCTTAAGGCCGCGATCAACATGCAAGTAGAAGAAGAGCAGCAGCGTCGTGCACATCATGGTCAGGGTGATCGCCAAGCCGTAGGCGGCCTCCATGTGCGCCGAGCTCTGGAACAGCAGCACCACGATGACGCAGCCCACAAGCATGACGTTGTTGACCATGGGAATATAGAGCTGGCCCTTGGTCTCGGCAGGATAGAAGACCTGCATGTGCGGCATGAGGTCCAGGCGGCTGGCCTCGGACACCAACGAGAAAGCGCCGGTGATGAGCGCCTGCGAGGCAATGATGGCCGCGACGGTGGAAAGGCCGACGGCAAAGGGACGCAGGCCCGGGGTAAGCATCTGGTAGAAGGGGTTGAGGTCGGCGATACCCATGAGCTCCGGGTTGCCGGCGTTGTTGATAAGCCACGCGCCCTGGCCCATGTAGGACAGCAGCAAGCAGCACTTAACGAACGGCCAGGTTGCGTAGATGTTGCCGCGGCCCACGTGGCCCATGTCGGAATAAAGCGCCTCGGCACCGGTGGTGGCGAGGAAGCAGCTGCCCAGAATCATGATGCCCGCATGGTTGTTGGGGCTCAACAAAAAGGCGATGCCGCGCACCGGGTTGAGGCACAGCAGCACGGCGGGGTGCTGGAAGACAAAGAACAGACCCGTGCCGCCCAGGAACAGGAACCACAGCGTCATGATGGGGCCAAAGGCGTGGCCGATCTTGGCCGTGCCGATGCGCTGCACCAAGAAGAGCGCAATGATGATGGCAAGCGTGATGGCCACGACGCGGGCCTGATCGTCGCCCAGCACGGCATGGACTGCCGGAATGGTGCGCAGGCCCTCGATAGCCGTAGTCACGGTAACGGCAGGCGTGAGGATGCCATCGGCGAGCAGTGCCGCGCCGCCCAGCATGGCGGGGATGATGAGCCACTTGCCGCAGCGCTTAACCAAGCTGTACAGAGCAAAGATACCGCCCTCGCCATGGTTGTCGGCGCGCAGCGAGATGAGCACGTACTTGACGGTCGTCAGCAGCGTGACCGTCCACACGACGAGCGAGAGCGCGCCGAGCACGAACTCCTCCGTGACGCTTCCGATGCCGCCGTTGCCGGCAACGAGCGCCTTGGTTACATACATGGGGCTGGTGCCGATATCGCCATACACCACGCCCAGCGTGACGAGCATCGCCGAGATGCTCACAGGAATCGCAGCGTGCGAGGCTGCCTCCTTGGCCTTTTGTTCCATAAGCCGGTTTCCTCCCAACTTTAACGTTCGAGGGGATTATAGATAATCGTCCCATGTTTTAATGCACTGTTTTCCCAGCTAGATAAACATTTATACGGCCTTTAGGCCACCGCGGCGATATGGAATGTGACAAAGGGACTGTCCCTTTGTCACAATCGTCATTTTCCGAGCCAGTTTTTGAACCACCACTCCATGGATCGGCTCATCTCGGCCATAAAGGGGCTCGTGTGCTTGCGGGTGTAGATATCCACGACGCGCTCCCCCACCTCGCGGGCATGCGGACGGAACATCGCGTCCATCTCGGCCACCTGCGCATCCATGGTCGCGGCATCGGCGCGGCGATAGCGCTCCTCGTGCACCAGGTTCACCACGGGATGCGCAATCGCCGGGCGCTCCTTGCGGGGCGTGCCGATGATGAGCATCGACAGCGGCATGGTATAGGGCGGCAAGTCCAGCAGCGCAGCAACTTCCTCGGCGTTCTCGACGACATCGCCGATATAGCAGCTCCCCAGCCCCAGGGCCTCGGCGGCGACCACGGCGTTTTGGGCAGCGATCACGGCATCCTGCGCCGCGATGGCAAAGTCGCCTAAACCCGGCGCGCGGCGGGGCGCCTTGCCCGTGCGCTCGACAAACTCGGGCTCAAAGCAACCCACGTGCTCAAACAGATCGATCCACTTGGCATAGTCGACCACAAATATAAGTGCCCAGGGCGCCTTGGCGATCATGGGCTGGTGGTCGCACAGGTCGGCCAGGCGATCGAGCGTTGTCTGCTCGCGGATACTCACGATGGAATACATCATCATGGCGCCTGCCGACGGCGCGCGGCTCGCCGCATGCAGAATCGCCGCCCGCTGCTCGTCGGTCACTGCTACGGGACGGTCGTTGTCATCGCGCGCAAAAGCGCGCGTGGACGAACGGTGCTCCAAAATGTCCAGCACCGCGTTGCCCGTGGTCTCGACCGGATAGCCGCCCGCGCCCATGCCAGCGCCCACGTCGCCCGCACTCGTCATACAAACCTGCTCGTTCATCGCCTCAACCTCGCCATTTCTTTAAGAAGCCTTTACGTTTCCGTGTAATTCCCGTCCATTATCGCGCAGGTCGCCACTACATTGCGCCACACCGCCACACATGCGCGCTAATATGGCTGGTTGTTGTGCGCAGCCACCAATTGCAGCGCATATCTTGGTAACAATCGGGTAAACCCCCGCTTTTGTAGTTTTAAGTTTGTGAGGAGTCTCAGCATGTTCGCAGCCGCCATCTCGCTCGTCGGTCTTGCGGCGACCGTCTTCCTTGTCTTGCGCGAGGCCAAAGCCATTCTCGCGCAGTCGGGCACCGTTGCCAAGGGCGCTCTTGGATGGAGCGTCGCCTTCGGTCTGTTCCAGGTCTTTTTGACCATTTGGGGCGCCATGGGCCTCGTCGCCCAAAACGAGCCGCTCGCCTTTGTAATGCTCATCCTGACCAACGCCATCCTCACCGGCTGCGCCTGGGCCAGCATCGCACGCGACCGCATCGCCCCACGCGTCTTTGCGTTCGCCGCGCCCGACGCCCCCGCCCCCACCGGCAAGCTCGCCCGTCTGCGCGGCGCCTTTGTGGGCAAACCGCTCGTCGCCGCCGTGCTGTGCCTGCTGCTCGCCGGCGTCTTTGCGCTGCTGGGCATGGAGGTCTCGTCCAACCACGACTTTACCTGGGTCTACCCCCTGTGCATACTGCTCGAGTGGGCCATCATCACCACGCTCATGGTCGGCCTGTTCTTCCTGTTCCAGCGCCGCGGCGCAGCTCCCGCCGCCCTGGCCTTCGCCCTCTTTATCCTGGGCATTGCCGAGTTCTTCGTCATCACGTTTAAATCCATGCCCATCCAGCCGGGCGACCTTTCGGCCATCTCCACCGCCGCCGCGGTCGCCGGCAACGGCTACACCTACTCGATCTCGCTGTTCTGCGTGCTGTCCATGGGCTTTACCGCCATCGCCATGCTGCTATGCGAGTACGCCGGCCTGGTAGCACCGCACCGTCAGAAGGGCGCCGCCAACGCCAAGCGCATGCTGCTCACCAACCTGCTCGTAGCGGTGCTGTGCCTGGGCGGCGTGACCGCGCATGTCACGCTTATCGACTACTACAACACCCTCGGCATCACCGTCTACACCTGGCGCCCGCTCGAGAGCTACTGGCGCGAGGGCTATCTGCCTGCCTTTATTAGTGCGGCACAGTCCATCAAGCCGCCCAAACCCGCCAACTACTCCGCCGACGACGCCAAGGCAACGCTCAAAAAGTATGCCAAGGCCTATGACAAGTCCGATGCCGCCACAAGCGACGCCCGTACCGCCGCCCAAGAGCAGTTCGATAGCGAGAAGCCCACGGTCATCGCCATTATGAACGAGACCTTCTCGGATCTTTCGATCTATCAGGAGATGCACGCCGGCTACGAGGGCCCGCAGTACTTTAAGAACCTGTCCGACTGCCTCAGCCGCGGCAAGCTCTACGTGAGCGCCTACGGCGGCGGCACCGCCAATACCGAGTTTGAGTTTATGACCGGCAACTCCATGGCCAACCTGGGCTCGGGCGTGTACCCCTACACCATCTACAACATGGAAACGACCGGGAACCTGGCAGAGCAGTTCAAGTCGCTCGGATATTCCACGACGGCCATGCACCCCAACCACGCAACCAACTGGAACCGCGAGAACGTCTACAAGGACTTTGGCTTTGACCAGTTCCTGTCCATCAACGACTTCCAGGGAGCCGACACCTTGCGCGGCATGGTGACCGACCAGGCAACCTACGACAAAATCCTTGAGCTGCTCAACCAGAACGCCGACCCGCAGTTCATCTTTGACGTGACCATGCAGAACCACTCGGGCTACGATACGGGCCTGCTGCCGGCAGATAAGCAGATGCACCTGAACATCGACACGACCGATCTGGACGCCAAGACCATCGAGGACGGCACACTCTCCGATGTCGACGAGTACGTCTCGTGCATCGAGCAGTCCGACCAGGCGCTGCGCTACTTCCTCGATGCCCTGAGCAAGCTCGACCGTAAGGTGGTCGTGGTGTTCTGGGGCGACCATCAGCCGTTCTTCCCGTCCAAGTTCAACGATAAGTGGTTTACCGGCGAGGACGACGCTACGCATCAGGAGCGCCTGTGGCAGACCGACTACATCATCTGGGCCAACTACGACGTTGCCGGCTGCGACCAGACGAGCGAGGTCGACGACCTGTCCACCAACTACCTGTCCACCCAGCTGATGCAGCTGATCGGCGCACCACTGACCGACTACCAGAAAGCGCACATGACGCTGCGCAAGTCGCTGCCCGCCATCAACTCGGTGGGCTACGAGGACGCTAGCCTGCGCTGGGCGCTCTCCTCCAACGTCACCGGTGACGACGCCGTCGCCGCGGCGGCCACCAAGGCGCGCGAGGATTACGCCAAGATGCAGTACTACGAGATGTTCCGCGACGGTAAGAACGTGTACACCGAACACCTCCAGACCGAGGCCAACGAGACCGACCCCAACCTGGCGCCGGGTACGACCAAGATTAAGTAGCGGCGCGTCTTACCTGGTTCGTCTGCCCGGCGGCACGGAACGTAAGGTTCCCTGCTCGGACAGTCCTGCTCGCACGGAGAGCACATTGAGTGCTCTCCGGCTCGTGCGGAACTCGCGATGAACCTTACGTTCTGCGTCGCCGGGCAGACGCCTCGGTGTTGAAGCGCGGCTTGTCATGAGAGCATCTGCTGAACATATAATAAGTTGAAGGCCACGTCATGTGGCCTTTTTTGCATCCGGAAACCGTGTCCCGGAATCTGCCTTCGGAATGGGACGCAGTTTCCGATTGAGGGCCTGTTGGGAAAGCGCATCCCACTTCAAGAGTAAATTCCGGGTCGCACTTTCCGCTAAGGCTCTCAACCGGAAAGTGCATCCCATTCCAAGCCTTAATTCCGGGACACAGTTTCCGGACAAGGCGTAAAGCGGAAAGTGTATCCCAGTCTGAACGCCGATTCTGGGACGCACTTTCCGAAACCCTGCCCATCTGGAAAGCCCGTCCCACGCTCAATACATCCAGAGGATGCAGGAGAGCGTGTCTTCCAGGACGGCCTCGTCATCGGGGTGATGGAAAATGTCGCCCCACACGCTTGCCACGGTTGCTCCCGCGAGTGTCAAGAAAAAGCCTCGAGGATTTCGGGCTCTTCGGTGGTTTCTGTGGGAGAGATTCCGGCATAGGCCCAGCTCAGCGGGCGAAAACAACGATCTGGAACTGAAACGGCCCCGGGAGGGGCCGTTTCCGCGTCATCC
>NZ_JBQKHC010000015.1:0-54120 GCF_052118485.1 Collinsella sp. LCP21S3_C7
CGGTGAGCCCGGCGCCGCGAAGCGCCCTGGCCCTCTCCACCATTCTCCTACTGTATGCCATGCGGACTCCGTTCCGGACCTCAACGGTCCAACTTTTTGTCCGCAGTCCCGGCCGAAAAGTGGGGCACGCTTTCCCGAGCGGTCTCCATGGGAAACTATGCCCCATTTCGAAGGCTCATTCTGAGATGCACTTTCCGCCGAGTCAGCGACCGTGGCTCTACCCTCCCAGATACACCTCTAGTGCGGGCAACGTGGCCTCCGCATCACGCCGACCGACCTGGTAGATACGTTCGAGCTCCTCTGGCTCACGACACAGCGATGGCACCTTCACCGATTCGCTCGGACGCACCACAAAAACCTCGTCGCCGGCCTCGCGACGCGTCAGGTCATCGAGCGTGGCGTTATAAACCTCGTGCCGGTGCTCAAGCGCCGCGACAAACTCTGGATAGCGGCGAAACACGCGGCGCAGCATAGGCATCAAGCTATTGGGTTGTTTCACAAAGCCCGCCGGCTGCGTCAGCACCACGATGTTACGGTCATACCCCTGCGCAAACAGCCATGCGCTGGGAATAGAATCGGCCACACCGCCATCCAGATATCGATGTCCATCAATCCAGACGGGCTTGGTCGCCACGGGAATCGCCGACGATGCCCGAATCCACTCGATATCGCGCTCGTCGCCATACGGCAGATCGTGATAGACGGCCTTGCCCGTCTCGATATCGGTACACACGCACGTAAATCGCATGGGGCAGGCGCGATACGCCTCCAAGTCGATGGGATCGCGCTCGATAGGCACCTCGTGATAGGCAAAATCGGCATTGAACATATCGCCGGTTCGCAGCCAGCTGGTCACGCTCGCATAGCGCTTGTCGGCACAATAGGCTTTGTTGTAGCGAATGGCGCGGCCGATCTGGCGCGATTTAAAGTTGTAGCCAAACGCCGCGCCCGCCGAGACACCCACCATATGATCGCAGGTCAAACCGTGCTCCATCCAAACGTCGAGCACGCCCGCCGTATACATACCGCGGTAGCCGCCTCCCTCGAGCGCAAGCCCCACTGTGTGTGATGTCTCCGGCTGTGCCATGCAACCATCTCCGTTCCCATGCTTTTGAACTCAACAAGTATATCTGTCAACGTATGCCGTCAAAAACGTGTTTATAAGCATTTATCGAACGTTTCCCAATGCATTCCCCATGCCGTACCGCAATGCCCCTAGATGGCCTTAGGCATGAACGCCCTTAAGAACGTTGCGGGATAAACATCGCCCGCACCATGCCAACGTCATCGCACGCAACGTGAGATAATTCTCAGCAGAATTCACCGATAGCAGAGGGAGTTTGTGATGAAGGTTCTTTTGGTCAATGGCAGTCCCAAGGCAAACGGCAATACCGCCCGCGCACTCGCCGAAGTCGCCGAGCAGCTCAATGCCGAAGGCATTGATACCGAGGTGTTTCAGCTGGGCGCCAAGCCCATTCGTGATTGTATCGGTTGCGGCCAGTGTGGCAAGCTTGGGGGTCGCTGCACCTTTGACGACGACGTGGTGAACGAGCTCATCGCTGCCGCTGAGCAGGCAGACGGCTTTGTCTTTGGCTCACCCGTCTACTATGCGCACCCCAGCGGACGCATCCTTTCGGCCCTCGACCGCGCCTTCTATGCGGGCGGGCACGCCTTTGCGCACAAACCCGGCGCCGCGGTCGCTGTCGCCCGTCGCGGTGGCACGTCGACCACCTTCGATGTGCTCAACAAGTACTTCACCATTAACCAGATGCCCGTGGTCGCCTCCACGTACTGGAACAACGTCTTTGGTCGCGTGCCCGGCGACGCCGATGGGGATGCCGAGGGCCTTGCCACCATGCGCAACATCGGCAAGAACATGGCCTGGCTCCTGCAATGTATCGAAGCAGGACAGGCCGCCGGCATCAGCGCGCCCGAAGCCGATCGCGAGCGCACCAACTTCATTCGATAAGTCCAGCGGTGGTCACCTCGATGTTCTATCAATGTCAGCGAAAAGCCAGCTGATGAGGCAAGGTGCCTTGAAAGAGGAGGGCGCTGGGCTGTTGCCCGCGCCCGACGATTGAAAGGCAGATTGCCCATCAGATGGCTTTGCAGCGTCGAGGTGACCGCCGTTCGTTAGAACGGCGGAACATGCTATGAACGTGCAAATCTTCGGCACCAAAAAGTCTTTCGACACCAAGAAGGCCCAGCGCTATTTTAAGGAGCGCCGCATTAAGGTGCAGTTTATTGACCTTAAGGAAAAGGAGATGAGCAAAGGCGAGCTCACGAGCGTGATGCAGGCGGTCGGCGGCATCGACAAGCTGCTCAACCCCAAAGCCAAGGACGAGGAGACACTCGCACTTATCCAGCACCTCACTCCCAGCCAGCGCTTTGATAAGCTGCTCGAGAATCAGCAGGTACTGGCCGAGCCCATCGTGCGCAACGGCAAAAAGGCCACCGTCGGTTATTGCCCCGATGTATGGGGAGCCTGGGAGTAGCCTGTGTTATTTGCCGGCGCGTGGGTATAAGAGCAGGCGTTTGGCATATGATTTTACTGTAAGCCATGTCTAACAAAGGAGGGCACATGCCCAACAAACCCGTGAAGATCATCATGCTTACCGGATACCTCGGTGCCGGCAAGACCACGCTGCTCAACCATATCCTCGCCAACGACGGCGGTATCCGCGCCGCCGTGATCGTCAACGATATCGGCGAGATCAACGTCGACGCCAGCCTTATCGCCGACGGTGGCCTTTCCGAGACCGACGACCTCATCCCGCTCACCAACGGCTGCATCTGCTGCACGCTTTCGGACGACCTGGCCAACCAGCTGCAGGGCATTGCCGATTCGGGCAATTTCGACTACATCATCATCGAGGCCTCCGGTATTTGCGAGCCTATCCCCATCGCCTACACCATCTCGAGCTTCTGCGACGAGGCCAAAGTGGGCAGCGAACCCAAGCTCGCGCTCGACAACATCGTTGCCGTGGTCGACTGCGCCCGCATGTACGACGAGTTCAACGGCGGTCGCGACCTGCTGGCCGAGGATATCGACGAGGACGACATCGAGAGCCTGCTCATCCAGCAGATCGAGTTTTGCTCCACGCTGATCCTCAACAAGACCGATACCGTGAGCCCTGAGCAGATCGCCGAGCTCAAGGCCATCGTGCGCAGTCTGCAGAAGGACGCCGTGATTGTCGAGGCTCAAAACGGCGAGGTCCCCATGGAGGAGCTGCTCGATACCGATCGCTTCGACTTTATGCGCGCCTACAACTCCGCCGCCTGGATCGAGGCCATGGAGCATCCCGAGGAGCACGACGACCCCGAGGTGCTCGAGTACGACATCGAGACCTTTGTGTACTCGCGCCGTAAGCCGTTTGACCTGCAGAAGTTCACCGATTTTGTTGAGCAGGAGTGGCCCGACGAGGTCATTCGCGTCAAGGGTCCGCTGTGGCAGACCGGAGATCCGGACATGTGCTACATGTTCGAGCAGGCCGGCCGCCAGATGCGCCTGATGGAGAACGGCTTGTTCGTTGACTCGGCGCCCGAGGGCGAGAAGCAGAAGATCATCGACGAGAACCCCGAGATCATGCAGATTTGGGACGACGAGACGGGCGACCGCATGACGAGCCTGTGCATCATCGGCCGTCACATGGACAAGGATGCGCTCATCGCCGCCCTTGATGCCTGCCTGACCGACTGGCACCGCGCTTAGGCTATCCAAGTGGGCGTTTTCCGCCCACGTAACCATCAAACCACCACGAAGGCGACTGCCCCTTCGTGGTGGTTTTTCGTTCTATGCCAAGGAGATTCATGTTCAATATCGTGCTGTATGCGCCCGAGATTCCGGCCAATACGGGTAATATCGGCCGTACCTGCGTGGTCACCGGCGCCCGCCTGCATCTGGTGGAGCCACTGGGCTTTTCGCTCGACGACAAAACGGTGCGTCGCGCCGGCCTGGGCTACTGGCAAAACTTGGACGTGACGACCTATGCCAGCTGGGAGGATTTCCTTGCGCGCAATGACCTTTCCCCCGCCGACGACCGCTTGCATCTGCTGACCAAAAAGGCACGCCGAACCTATGCGCAAAGCACTTACCGTGACGGCGACTATTTGGTCTTTGGCAGCGAAAGCTCGGGGATTCCCGAAGGGCTGCTCGCCGCAGCGCCCGAGCGCTGCGAGCGCATCCCCATGCTGCGCGATTGTGACTCACTCGACAACGCCGAGGCCTGGGAAGCCCACGAGGAATCGCTCGGACATACCGAGGACGGCCATGAGGCCATCCTTCGGCAGGATATCTGCGGCAACTTCGTCAATCCGGACGACTACCGCATCAGCGCACTCAACCTCTCCAACAGCGCCGCCATCGTCCTCTACGAAGCCCTGCGCCAGACAGGCTTTGCCGGCATGTAAAAACCTGCCATTAGGGGACGGGGCAGAAATGGTAGACTTTCAAACCCTCTAACCCTTGAGAAATTGGTTTTGGCATCAAAGCGACAAAGGGCTGCCCCTTTGTCGCTTTGCCTATAGGTAGCGGCCGGTAATGCTCTTGGAGCAAGCAGCGATATCCGCCGGAGTGCCGGCGCAGACGACTTGCCCGCCCGCATCGCCACCGCCTGGCCCCATGTCGATCACATAATCGGCATTGCGGATAAGGTCGAGATCGTGCTCGATCACGATAACCGTGGCGCCCTTGGCGACGAGGCCGTCAAACACGTTCAGCAGCACCTGAACATCGAGCGGATGCAGGCCGATCGTGGGCTCGTCGAATACGAATACGGCATCGTCCTGCACGCGGCCCATCTCGCTCGCAAGCTTTAAACGCTGCGCCTCGCCGCCCGAAAGCGCCGGCGTGGGCTCACCGAGTGTAAGATAGCCCAAGCCCAGGTCGTGCAAGGTCAGCAAGCGCGCCTGAACCTTCTTGAGCCCCACCGTGGCGTCGAGAGCCTCGTCCACGCTCATGTCCATGATCTGCGGCAACGTAAGCTTGCTCCCGTCCTTGCCCTCGCGATGGATATGCGAAGCCGTGTCTGCGTAACGCGAGCCTCGACATGCTGGGCAGATGATCTCGACGTCGGGCAAAAATTGCACGTCGAGCGATATCGAGCCCGTGCCATCGCATGTAGGGCAGCGCAAGGCGCCAGTGTTGTAGCTAAAGGCACCCGCCTTGTAGCCGGCTGCCTTGGCCTCGGGCGTACGGGCGAAGGCGCGACGCAGCTCATCATGGATGTCGGCATAGGTCGCAACCGTCGAGCGCACGTTGGCGCCGATAGGCGTAGCGTCAATCAGGTTTGCGCGTGCGATACCCTCGGCGTCGACCCAGCGCACATGGCTTGGCAGGCGCTCGCCAGCTGCCTGGGCCTTAAGCGCCGGGATGAGTGTCTCGAGCACCAACGTCGTCTTACCCGAACCCGAAACGCCCGTCACCGCGACAAGGCGACCGCGCGGTATATCGACTTCGAGCGGTTTGACGGTATGGATGGCATCGGTTGCCATGCGGATGTGGCCCTGGTCGAACATTTCGTCGTCAGTCACCTGCGGGCGCATACGCTTGGGGTCTGCGCGCAAAAACGGGGCGATGCGGCTGCCCTGCGATTGTTCGACCTCGTCCACCGTGCCAGCGGCAATTACATTGCCGCCGCCAGCTCCGGCAACGGGGCCCATCTCGACCAGATAGTCAGCTTCCGCCAGTACGCGCGTATCGTGGTCGACAACAACCACGGTGTTGCCGTCATCCACCAGATCGCGCATCACGCCCACCAAGCCGTCGACATTGGCAGGATGCAAGCCAATCGAAGGCTCGTCCAACACATAGAGCACGCCCGTCGATCGGTTGCGCACCACGCGGGCGAGCTGCACGCGCTGACGCTCGCCCGTGGAGAGCGTGGCGCCGGCGCGATCGAGCGAAAGGTAGTCGAGACCCAGATCGACCAGGCGACGGGCCGCGCTCAAAAACGAATCGCAGATATCCATCGCCATGGGCCGCATCTCGGGCGGCAAGGATGCGGGCACCCCGTGCACCCACTCAACCGCCTCGCCCAGCGTCATGGCCGCGGCCTGCGCCAGATTGATACCGCGCACCTGGGGCTGGCGCGCAGCCTCGGAGAGGCGCGTGCCGCCACAGTCACGACATGGCCCCTCGCGCAAAAAGCGCGCCACACGTTTTAAGCCCTTATCGTCTTTGACCTTGGCGAGCGCGTTCTCGACGGTATAGACGGCATTGTAATAGGTGAAGTCGAGCGGCGTAGCGCCCTCGCCGTTTTTGGGAACGTAGAGAATGTGTTTCTTAACCGCCGGGCCGTGAAACACAATGTCGCGCTCTTGAGGCGTGAGCTGGTTAAACGGCACGTCGGTACGCACACCCATCTCGCCTGCCACCTGCTTCATCAGATCCCACATGAGCGTGCCCCAAGGAAGCACCGCGCCTTCGTTGATAGTCTTGGACTCGTCGGGTACCAGGCTCGCCTCGTCCACCTCGCGCATGATACCGGTACCGCCGCAGGTGGGACACGCGCCGCCGCTGTTAAAGGCAAGGTCCTCGGCACCCGGCGCGTAGAACTCACGGCCGCACTCGGGGCACGTGAGCGACAGGCCCGCGGCCACGTTAAGGCTCGGCTCCACGCGCGCCCCGCAGTGCGGACACACGTGATGGGCGCAACGGCTAAAGAGCAGACGCAGGCTATTGTTGAGCTCGGTCATGGCACCAAAGGTCGAGCGCACACCCGGCACGCTGGGGCGTTGATGCAATGCGAGCGCCGCCGGTACGTGCAGCACCTCGTCCACTTGGGCATGTTCGGCCTGCGTCAGACGGCGGCGGGTATAGGTGCTAAGCGCCTCCAGGTAGCGACGCGAGCCCTCGGCGTAAAGAACGCCCAGTGCCAGCGAACTCTTGCCCGAACCCGATACGCCAGCAATACCCACGAGCTTTCCCAGCGGAATATCGATATCGATGTCCTTGAGGTTGTGCACACGCGCGCCACGTACCTCTATAGCCTGCGGGCTCATCTTCTGTTCCGTCACCTTTATCACCCTACTCATGCCATAAAACGCGGTCGCGAATGTACTCGCCCAGCATGGGCACGGTAAACCGGACGAGGCCGTATCCGGCAGCCTCGATGACGCGCTCGCGAATCAGGCTTGCGCGATATTTACTCGCCCAGCTTTGGGTGCGGTCGCAGCGCTCAATGATGTCAGCCATGCGCGTCGGCTTGCCCCCATCAGCCGCCATGGCCTCGATAAAGAGGCGCTGCGGACTGCGCAACCCGTAATACAAAGGGGCGTCGACTGCTTCATAGAACTCGGAGATGGCATCCGTGTGCCCAGCCTCGACATCGCACACTTCAATGACCCGCGAGTCACGCCGGACAGCAGACCTCCACATGTAATATCCCACCAGCTGAACCATATAGGGATGCCCCATGCTCTTGCGCGCCGCAAGGTCCGCCGTCTCCGCATCAACGCAAAGACCAGTGCCTTTGACCGTCTGGATATATGAATCGCGCACTTTGGGCAAAGAAATCGCCCCCAGCGTACGCTGCTGGGCGCGGCGCAAAAACGTTACGCTCGGCTCTTCGAGCAAGTCATCAACCATGCTGGGCAAGCCGGCAAAAACCAGCGCAAGACCGCGCTGGTCGCTATCGGGCAAGCCCGTAGCATCCTGGTCTCCGAGCACCTGCTGATAGAGAACGGCCAGCGCCGCCAGCTCCTCGATAGATGCCGATTGGGCCTCGTCAATCGCAAACAGTAAGCCCTTTCCCGGCCCGAGTTTCTTGAGGCGTTCGTTGACTAACCCGCGCAACGTCTCGCCTTTTGCCCGCGCCGCCTCGACCGACATTCGGCCAAACGACGGACCAAACTCCATTGACGTCACAACGGGTTTATTCGAGCGAAGCGCGTCGGCCAAGCGGTCGCATAGGCCAAGCGAAGCGGAATCGGAGACAACCGCCCATCCGCGCTCGCTAGCTAAACGCTGCAGCTCCCGCAAGAGAACTGTTTTGCCACAGCCGCGGTTTCCCGTAATGAGCATGAGCCTGCCCGGAGCTCCGGCGCCGTTATCGAGCCCTTCCTCGAAATCTTCGATGACCGACTCGCGGCCGATGAGTATCGGAGGCCGCTTGCCAGCCGTGGGCTTAAAGGGATTTGGATTCATGTCGGCCTCCTCGGATTGGCAAACCCTAGTAACAGTTATACCAACTTATACCGAGTTATACCAACAGGATGCGACAAAGAGACTGACCCTCTATCACCTATGGCCGAAAAACTCGACGTCCGCCGCTCGCCAGGGGCGGAAGGTGGCGGGATCGACCTTTACGTGGGCTGCCTCGGGGACGTCGTACCACTTGACCGTGTAGCCGGCGCCGTGAGAGCAAAAGACCGAGTCGGGCGTGTTGGGTAGATCGGCCTCGGGCTCATAGGCGACAGTCTCGATGACGCGCTCGGCATCATGGCATGCCGCATAACCGGCAAACTCCAGGTACAGATGCCCGCGACCGCTCGTGTAAGCGGCCACCTCCAGCGCATAATCCTGCACCTCGGATGCCGGCACGCGACCCACAAGCTTTGCCCGTTCGCCCGCCATCGTCGGCGGCTCGTACTCGGCTCCCATACGCGTGGCGTCTGACAACGCCCTGCCCACACACTCCCCCGGCACCTCGAGCTCAAAGCGATACCACGGCTCCAACAGCACCGCCGCGCCGGCCTCACGCGCCTGCATGAGCCCCTGGCGAATCGCGCGGTACGTGGCCTGGCGAAAGTCGCCGCCCTCGGTGTGTTTGGCATGTGCACGGCCGCCTGTGAGCGTAATGCGCACATCGGTGATGGGCGAGCCGGTCAGCACGCCCAGGTGATCGCGCTCCATGGCGTTGGTGAGCGCCAGACGCTGCCAGTTAAGATCGAGCTCGTCGGTCGAAGTCACGGTGCCAAACTGCACGCCCGAACCCGCTGGCAACGGCTCCAGGCTCAGATGCACCTCGGCATAGTGGCGCAGCGGCTCAAAGTGGCCCACGCCCTCGACCGGCTGCGAAATGGTCTCCTTATAGAGAATGCCGCCGGGCTCAAACGAAATCGAAAGGCCAAAGCGATCGGCCAACACCCGCTGCACGACCTCGAGTTGCACGGCGCCCATCAGCTGCAGGTGAATCTGCTCCAGATGAGTATTCCAGCTTACGCCGAGCATGGGGTCTTCGTCCGCCAACTCAGTCAGCGCTTTAAACACCGCATGGACATCGTGTTCGCCCGGAAGCACCGTATAGGTGAGGACCGGAGCGATGACGGGCGCATCACACACGGGCTCCGCACCCAAGGCGTCCCCTGGGCGAACGTGCGCAAGACCCGTCACGGCACAAATACCGCCAGCAGCAACTTCTTGGGCAAGCTCATACTTTTCGCCGTTATAGATGCGCACCTGATCGACCTTCTGCTCCCATACCTCGGCACCGGAACGTCCGCTGATCATCTGTTTTGCACACAGCGTGCCGCCGGTCACTTTAACCCATGCCAAGCGCTCGCCGCGATCCCCGCGGCTGACACGATAGACGCGCGCGGCAAACTCCGGAAGCCATATCTGTTCGCGCATCAGCACGCATATGCCATCCAGCAGCTCGCTCACGCCCTGGTCCTTGAGCGCCGAGCCGGCAAAGCAGGGAAAGAGCTTGCGCTCGGCAACCATGCGCGACAGCGTTGCGACGGAAAGCTCACCTGCCTCAAGAAACTCCTCGAGCGCCGCCTCGTCCAACGCTGCAGCGTCCTCCTGAACGGCGCCGCCCTCCAGCAGTTCGTTGGCATCCAGGCAGCCTTCGGAAAGACGCCGCCCAAGTTGTGCCAGCAAAACATCGCGGCCGGGATTCTCCAAATCGATTTTGTTGATATAGATGAACGTCGGGATGTCATAGCGTGCAAGCAGGCGCCACAGGGTTTCGGTGTGCCCCTGCACGCCGTCGTTGGCGCCCACAACTAAAATCGCGTAGTCGAGTGCGCGCAGCGTGCGCTCCGCCTCGGCAGAAAAATCGACATGCCCCGGTGCATCCACGAGCATGACGCGGGTATCACCGTGGTCGAGCACGGCCTGCGACGAGAAAATCGTAATGCCGCGCTCGCGCTCGATCGCGTTAGTGTCCAGATGCGAATCGCCATCGTCCACGCGGCCGCGCTTACGAATGCGACCCGCATTGAACAGCATGGCCTCGGCCAGCGTGGTCTTGCCAGCATCGACATGCGCCAAGATTCCAACGACCGCTTGCTTCGACATGGCTCTCCTCTTATTGCAAGCCCGTCGCACGCGGAAACGGGCGCTCTCATTCCACACTGGATGATACAATTTACGGGCCGGCGGGCGAAGCGGGCCCTATCCCCCGACCGAGCTCATCGCCCCGCGTTGCCGTGCGGCGATTTTCGTAGGTTCGCGCCTTGCGAAAGCCGGCACCTCCCCTTTTTGCCTGCCCGAGCTCATCCGGGGCGGCAACAACGCGAACCCCACAACAGCGAGGAGTCACCATGAAGACATTGCTCAACGAGTTCAAGGAATTCATCAATCGCGGCAACGTGATGGACATGGCCGTCGGCGTGATTATCGGCGGCGCATTCACCGCCATCGTGACCTCACTTACCGATAACATCATCAACCCGCTTATCTCCGTGATTGCCGGCGGTAGCGCTACCGAGATCTCGGGGCTGGTGGTGCCGGGCACTAATATCGACTTTGGCGCCTTTATCGGCTCGTGCATCAATTTTTTGATTGTGGCGGCAATCGTCTTTGCCATCGTCAAGGCATTCAACAAGGCGCAGGAAATCGGCGACAGGCTCGCCGGTGCCACCGCCGAGGAAGCCGCACCGGCGCCCGTCTGTCCGTATTGCCTGGAAGAGGTGCACGAAGGCGCGACCAAGTGTTGCCACTGCGGAAGCGAGCTGCCCCGAGCGTAGGTGCCTTAGAGCCGACAGCGAGCGGCATCTACCACCTTGCAAAACAGCGCAGCGATCAAAAATGGCCCCACCCGGGGCCATTTTCGCTTACTTGGAGCGTAGATACGCGCCCCCGCTCTTATGCCTCGCGCAGCCAGTCAAACGCAACACGCGGCGTGCCGTCCGACACATACACGACGCCGGCACGCTCAAACCCCGCTTTAATACTCGCGCCCTGCATGGGCAGGTTGTCCCGATGCGTATCGATACGCAGATGGTCGGCACGCTCTTTGGCAAAGGCGAACATCGCAGCCGCGATACCGTGCACGGTGCCGTCGGACGCCACACGGTGCAGCACGGCGTACGGAGTGTCGCTACGCCATTGCCCGTCCTCAATTACGTCATAGCACTCGTCCGGGCCCGGTAAAAAGGCAAACGTCGCCACCACGCGGCCGTCGACTTCGAACACATAGCTACCACCGGCGGCGATATCGGCAGCCAGCTGCTCGGCAGAAGGCGTGCCCTCGGGCCACTGCGTGGCGTTGCCATGCGCGCGCATAAAGGCACGGGCCGCGTCATAGATAGCCATGACGGCGGGAATGTCGGTATCGAGGGTTTTTCTGATCATCACGCGGCGACCTCACGTTTATTGGTATCACTTTGATTGAGCTATGATACCAGCGTTTGAAGAGGGGCGAGAAGCAGATGGGAAGCAAAAAGCGAGCCGCCTGGTCAAAGGCCAAAAGCGAGTTTTTGGGCGCTGCCACCGGTGGCGCTATGAGCGACCTGTTTGCGCGCGAGGACGAGCGCCGCGACGCCCTGAACGCCGAGCGCGATGAAGCCTGGCGCTACAAGTCGTGCGAGCGCAAAAACCGTTACGACACACGCGCCGAGGCCGAGGCCGTTATGGCCGACTGCGAAAACCGCGGGCGGCGTGGTTTGGCCTGCTACAAATGCGAATACTGCGGCGGCTGGCACCTGACGTCGCACCCTTGGAAATAGGCCCCGCATCGGCACGGCACTGACGGAGCGCCAACCATCGCACGCAAGCTACGGGCGCGGCGGCACCAAAACATCGTAACGAACGGCCTTGCCCGCAAGTTGATAGCTCGGCTTAACGCCAGCAAGCAGCGGCCCCTTCACCGGCCGCTTGATAACGACCTTGCGCGGGCGCACCGCAAGCGCAGCTTCGACCAGCGTCTCCTCATCGGCACACGGCTGTTCCAGATGATGCAAGAGTTGGAACTTCTTTTTAACCGCCGCGCTCTTTGTGCGCTCGGGAAACATGGGGTCCAGATACACCACGTCGGGAGCGGTGAGCTCGCCCTGCCCGATCAACTCAGTTATATGGTGAAGGCCGGCAATGCTGTCCTCGCCCGCATGTAAGCGCATGCGGGCCACGGCAGTCGCAAGCGCCGGATTATCTGCCGCGCGATCCAAGGCATCCTTGAGGAGCGCCGCGATCACGCAATCCTGCTCATACAGATCGACGGTAAAGCCCGCAGCCGCCAGCAGCAGCGAATCCTCGCCAAAGCCTGCCGTGGCATCAATCGCCCATGGGCACTCGACGCCTTTTGCGCGCGCAGCCTTTACCAACAGCTCTTGCTGCAGACGACCCTGTTTGAGCCGTGGCAGCATGCGGACAAAATCGGCACGCAGCTCCATCGTGCCGTCGGTGAGCGTGAGGCCCGCGGACTTCCCGATCAGCTCAAGCCCCGCGGCCCGAGCAACAGAAAAGGGATCGACGACGCCCATGGGTACTCCTTAACAAGCAAAATGAATACGTGAGCGCCGTTTATGCCAGCACCCAACCGTCCGCTATTGTCCCACATGCGACATGGCCCACAGCATCCCAATGCAAAGCACCGCCATCAATCCCGTGCACACGGCAGCGATCACAGAATCGCCCATGCGTCTTCCCAACGACCGCGGCTCATGCACTCGCCCTGCTCCGTACATCATGGCTCCTCCTTAAGAACAGCTCCTTGTTACGGTCTCATCATCGCAGCGCCGCACATGAGCTGCCATCGATTTGGCTTACGTCCAGCTTTCCTTTTTGAAAGGTAGGATTGGGCTGCGCGGGCTCAAAGCGCTTTCAGGCGCACGCATCGCTGCGTTGAACTACAATGTGCTTCACCATATGTGCAGCACATGGGCTACGCCAGATCGGCGTACTCGTATCGAAAGGACCAGCCATGAGCTCCGCTCGCAAGACTCTCAAAATCCTTGCCCTCGTCTACTTTGTTTTGGGCATCGCCAGCCTCGTCATCGCCGGTATCGGTATCGCCAGGGGCAGCCTCGATTCCACGTACGGGTCGAACGCCATGCTCGCCGCGGTCGTGCTTGTCGTCAAGGGCATTGTCGATCTTTCCGCAGGTGTTGCGGGCATCAAGGGCGCCAACAAGCCCTCGCAGGTGGATAGCGCGTTTAAGCTCGGCATCGTTGCCGCAATCGCCACGATTGCGCAGGCCGTGCTCACGCTTCCCGCACTCGGCGGCAGCGCCGTCAATATCGGTGCCTTTGTCATCGTGGTCTACGACCTGTTCTTTGTTCAGCAGGCGCACGCCGTTAAGGCCGAGAACAAGGACCGCCTGTAGGCACTCGCTTCTCATAACCCCTGCAGCCAAGCAACTAACATGGGCCGATCGCGCAGTAACGCGGTCGGCCCTTTACATTTGCCCAGATAAAACCTGCCAAAATAAACCTGTCCCTTTTTGGCAGATTGGTTAGCTGTGGTGGTACTCGGCAATGATGAAGTCGATGTCGGTTTTAAGGGTGTCCAGGTTTGCCAGGCGCTCTTTGTCGGTAGGGCGTGTGCGGTAGTAGTACGGCGTCATCTGGAACACCGCCTCGATGTCGGCCTGGGTCTGGAGCGTAATATTCGCGGACACCCGCTGTGTGCCGACCAGTTTAAGCTCCATCGTCTTCGGAAGCTTTTCGTCGTTGAGGTACGGCGTGTCGTAGAGCACCTCCTTGAGCCCAAAGAGATGACGGGCACCCGGCACCACGGTGTAGAGCGAACCCTCCGGCGCCAACACGCGGGCAAACTCGCGCTCGTTAAAGGGAGCAAAGAGCTCGGTCACCATATCGAAGGCGCCATCGGCCACTGGGATGTCTTTCATGTTGGCCACAAAATAGGTCGCATCGCCACGCTTGGCGGCCAGGCGTACCATTTCTTTGCCCAGGTCAAAGCCATAAGCGTCCACGCCCGGCACCGCGCCCATCGCGCTGGTGTAGTAACCCTCAACGCAGCAAATATCGAGCAGCGTCATGGGACCGCCTGTAGACGCAGCACGCCCAGAAACCCGTTTGCGCACCAGCTCGACCATTGCATCGCGCAGCGGCGCATAGTAGCCACGGTTCAAAAAGTCACGACGGCTGCGTGCCTGCGACTTGGGATCGCCCATGGAGTCGCCGCTCTTGGACGAACGTAGCAGATATAGATAACCCTCGCGCGCACGGTCAAACCGGTGTCCGCCCGCGCATGCAGCACCGCGCTCGTCGTCCACCAACGGCTCATGGCAAACGGGACACAACAACATGGCAACTCCTTAGCGCGAACAACACAACGTACACCATTGTCGCACGCCTTCCCCACCTAGTCATTGGGGACGTTCTTGAATGACTAGTCGTTTAAGAACGCCCCCAATGACTAGGTGATTAGGAGTATCATCGTCTGCGCAAATAAGCACGAAATAGCACGTTAGAGATTGAGAGCGTATGGCTGATACCGCATCTAAGCACATCGACATGACCACCGGCTCGCTGTGGCGCAATATCCCACTGTTCGCCTTGCCCGTGGCCGCCACGAGCATCTTGGAGCAGCTGTCAAACCTCATCGCCACGGTCATTATCGGTAACTTCTCGGGCGACCAGGGAACCCTCGCCATGGCGGCAGTCGGCTCCAATGTTCCGCTTACCAGCCTTATGCTCAACCTGTTTATTGGCATGTCGCTTGGCTCCAACGTGGTCATCGCCAACGCTATCGGCCGCAACGATCAGAATATGGTCAAACGCGCCGTCCATACCTCGATTTTAATGGCGCTCGTGGGCTTTGTCGTCATCGCTCTGGGCGAGATCTTTGCCGAGCCCATGCTCGCCGCGCTCAACGTTCCCGCCGAGACCATGCCGCTCGCTTCGCTCTATCTACGCGTCTTTTTGCTCAGCATGCCCTCAATCTTGCTCTACAACTTTGAGGCCGCGATCTTCCGCTCCGTCGGCATCACCCGCATGCCGCTGCAAGCGCTTGCCGTGTCCACCGTCCTCAACATTGGCCTGGACCTCATCTTTGTCCCCGTACTCCACTGGGGCGTCGCGGGTGTCGCCATCGCCACCGTCATCGCCTACACCGTCAGCGCCGCTACACTCTTTATCCGCCTGCTCAAGACCGACTCCGTCGTCCGCGTCACCCCGCGCGACCTTGCTATCGACCCCGTCGCCCTCAAGCGCATCGTCAAGATCGGCCTGCCCGCCGGCATCCAAAGCGCCGTCTTTGCCGTCGCCAACATCATCATCCAGTCCGCCATCAACAGCCTGGGCACCGAGGTCATGGCGGCCTCGAGCGCCGCCATGAGCCTGGAGTACGTGTGCTACAACCTGCTCAACAGCTTTAGCCAGGCTTGCACCACCTTTGTGGGGCAAAACCACGGTGCCCGCCAGATCGACCGCTGCACCAAAACGCTCAAGGTCTGCCTGGTCGAAGGCGGTATCGTCGCGCTCACCACGATTATTGTTATTGTCGGCCTGGGGCGCGAGATCTTGTCGCTCTTTAACAGCGATCCCAACATCGTCTCGATCGGCTATATCCGCGTGTGCTCGATCTTCCCTGCGTATGCCTTTAGCATGTTCTACGAGAACATGTCCGGCTACCTGCGCGGCTTTGGTATCTCGCTCATACCCGCCCTTATCACCATGATCTGCGTCTGCGGCATCCGCTTCTATTGGGTATTCTGCGTGTTCCCGCACTTCCGCACCTTTGCGAACATCATGATGGTCTACCCCATCAGCCTGGGCACCACGGCGTTCTTTATGGTCGTGGCGGTACTACTCTGCCACCCGGCACGCACCTATCGCGCCACCCAAGCCAAAGCGACAGCCTGCTAAACACCGCACTCAACGCCACGCCAGTCATTAATTGACAATATGCGAGCTCATATAGTCGATAAAGCGCCTCGTGGCGATAGGCATGGTGTCCCAGCTGCGCCAGGCCGCCACTACGTCGCGTGAGGGAGCGTGCACGATGGGACGTACGCGAATATCGGCCTGCATGCCCTCAACGGTACGGCGATACAGCATGCTCACGCCCAGGCCCTCCTCCACCATCGCCATAATGGTGTAGACGGCGGTGGACTCGCCCCTCATACAGCCGCGGCATAAAGGCAACCGGTGCGCCTTTACAATAGATGCCAACATAGCATTTGCCATAAAGGAGCTCCATGGACACCGCAACTCGTGACCGCAACATAGCAACTTGGTTGGACGATGCGCCGCAGCCGGTACGTGACACTACGAACCAGCTGCTCGAGCGCATCGCCCTTTTGCGTGCCGAGCAGACCATCTACCCGGCACAAGACGACATCCTCAATGCCCTCGCCTACACGCCGGCCGACCAGGTCAAAGTTGTCATCTTGGGCCAAGACCCCTATCACGGACCCAACCAGGCCATGGGGTTATCGTTTTCGGTCCCCGCGACGCAAACCAAGTTGCCGCCAAGCCTGCGCAACATCTATAAGGAACTCAAAGCCGATCTGAGTTGTCCCATTCCCGCCACGGGAGATCTGACGCCATGGGCACAACAGGGCGTCCTGCTCCTCAACACTACGCTCACCGTGCGCGAGCATGCCGCGAACTCACACGCCAAGCTGGGCTGGAGTACGCTCACCGACTACGTTATCGAACGCTGCTGCCAGCTACCCCAACCGGTAGTCTTTTTGGCATGGGGTCGCTTTGCCCAGCAGATGGTTGAGGGCAAGCTCGCCGCAATCGACGCGGGCAAAACAACCGGCAAGTTCTGCCTTGCCTCCACGCACCCCTCGCCGCTTTCGGCCAACCGTGCCACGGCAGAACTCCCCGCTTTTATGGGGTCGCGACCCTTCTCGGCAGCCAATCGGCTACTCGAACAGCACGGCTCGACCCCCGTCAACTGGACTTGTCTCGGCTAAAAATCGATACATCAAAAACGCGCCCGACGGCTTTCCATCGGGCGCGTTTCCTATTCGGGCCAAATAAATTGTGTGCGGCCGGCCTCGCCACCGTCAATGAGCAGGCTCTGCCCGGTCATAAACCGGTTGGTCACGCCCACAAAGTAGATCCACTCGGCAATCTCTTGGGCGGTAGCCCAGCGTTTAAGCGGCGTGAGCTCCATAATCTGGTTCCACAGGTGCTCGTCTTCCATCACGCAACGGTTGAGCGGCGTGATAACGCCACCCGGGTCCACACTGTTGGCGATGGCCTGCGGTGCCAGGCGGTTTGCAAGGTTCTTGGTGTAGGCGATAACGCCGCCCTTGCTGGCGGCATAGGCGGGAAACTCCGACCCCGTATGCCCACTCGCCGACCCCACATTGACCACGGATTTGATAGCGGGCGCCGGCTTGGCGACAAGCCCCTCCCCCACAAAAGCGTAGCGCTCGGTCACGTTGATGGTGCCACGCAGGTTGGCGGCGATATCGTCGACCGAATCCTGCGTACCCGCAACGTTCACGATCACTTGGGGTTCAAGGTCGCCTGGAAACGAGTCAGGCTCGCGTACATCAACGACCAGATGGCGGTAGCGTTCGTGTTCGATCGCCGCCGGCAGCAGATCAAAGCCCACGACCTCGTGGCCCTCGTCCAAAAAGCGCTGCACGCACGCGGCTCCGATACCGCCCGAAGCGCCCGTGATCAAAACCCGCATACTTGCTCCTTAGGCGGTTGCGTGGCGCTTGAGGTACTCGGCGCCCACATTCTCACGCTCCCAGCCGCGCACGACCTTATAGCCCACGGGGCTCAGGAAGACCTCGCACAGCAGCTCGGCAACAGCGCCGGTCAGCGAGCACATAAGGACCTGCACCCAGGTCCAACCAAAGAACGTGTGGCTCACCACAATGGCAAAGACCAGGTTGTCGATAAACTGGCCAACACCCGTGGACACATAGGAGCGGAAGGCGAAGCTCGCAAAGTTATTCTTTTTGAGCATACGGCCGAGCGACTGGTTGAGCGTGGAGTTAACCACGGCAGAAGCGAGCATTGCCAGCGAAGAGCCCAGCACCACGTACCAGGTGCCGCCGATAGTGGCGTTAAGGGCGGTGTTGACCTCGATCATGCCCGTGTCGTAGTAGGCGCCCCACATACCGGGCGTGAGCGAGCACGCCCAAAAGCACAGGCTCACGGCAAGGTTGACCGCCAGTGCGAGGATAGAGATTTTGATGGATGCCTTGGCGCCAAAGCGCTTGCAGATCATGTCCTGGCACAAAAACGAGACCCAGCTCACCACAAAGCCGCAATCGAGTGCCAGATACGGCAGGCTGATGAGCTCTTTGTTGGCCAGCAGGTTCATCATGATAACGCTCACGAAAAACAGCGAAACCGTTGCCGCGGGAATGCTCCGCAACAGGACCTTGTAGTCCTCCATGACCTTCTTGATCATTATGTACTCCTTTGGTTTTAGGTTTAACGAGCAGGATATCGGACCCGAACTGCTCGGACGCCCCGGTCTTGAGGCGACGGTGGGCATGATAGCCGCTCACGCGGCATCAGGCAAGCAGGCAGCGCGGCAGCCCCGCAGGGCCACCGCGCCGATGCGTTAAAAGGCTACGTTGCCAAACTCCGACAGGATAAGGTCGGGGTTGTGGTCGGTTGCCCAATCCACGTTCCACGGGCTCGTAAACAGCAACAGCTTGCCACCGCGCATGTCCTCGACGCGCAGCGTGTCGCGCGTGAGCGAAAGGCCCGGGATATCGATGGTGTCGGGGTCGTTCTGGATCCAGCGAATGTCCGTATAGGGCAGCGGCTGGCGACGAACCTCAACACGGTACTCGGCCTTGAGGCGGCGCTCGAGTACCTCAAACTGTAGCACGCCGACCACGCCCACGATGACGCTCTCCATGCCGGCACCCAGCTCGCGGAAGATCTGGATGGCGCCCTCCTGGGCAAGCTCCTCCATGCCCTTGACAAACTGCTTGCGCTTGAGCGTGTCGACCTGCGTAATGCGAGCGAACATCTCGGGGGCAAACGTCGGAATCTGCGGATACTGCACATGGCGCTTGCCGGAGCACACGGTGTCGCCGACGCTAAAGATACCCGGGTCGAACAGGCCCACGATATCGCCCGCGTACGCCTCGTCCACGATGGCGCGGTCGTCGGCCATCATCGACGTGCCCGTGGCAAGCTTAAGCTTGCGGTTGCCCTGCACGTGGAAGGCATCCATGCCGCGCTCGAACTTACCCGAGCAAATGCGCACAAAGGCGATGCGGTCGCGGTGGTTCTTGTCCATGTTGGCCTGGATCTTAAACACAAAGCCGCTAAAGTCGTCGCGGCAGGGATCGACCGGTTCACTGGTAAGCGTATCGGTATAGGCACGCGGCGTCGGGGCCAGACGCAGGAACTCCTTAAGGAAGGGTTCCACGCCAAAGTTGGTAAGCGCCGAGCCAAAGAACGCCGGGCTCAGCTTGCCGCAGGCCACGGCATCCAAGTCGAGCTCGTCGCCGGCGCCATCGAGCAGCTCGATGTCGTCCATCAGGTTCTTATGGTTCTCCTCGCCGATGAGCTCATCCATGGAAGAATCGCCCAGCTCGGCCTCGACCTCGGCGACCTTCTTGGTGGCGTTGGCGTGACCGTCACCCTCAAAGGCAATGACGCGACGGGTCTGACGATCGAACACGCCGCGGAAATTGCGGCCGCTGCCGATCGGCCAGTTCATGGGATACGTATTGATGCCCAGGACATTCTCGATCTCTTCCATGAGCTCAAACGGATCGCGAGCCTCGTGGTCGAGCTTGTTCACAAAGGTGAAGATGGGAATGTGGCGCAGCGTACAGACCTTAAAGAGCTTCTTGGTCTGGGCCTCGACGCCCTTGGCGCCGTCGATGACCATGACTGCGGCGTCAGCGGCCATAAGGGTACGGTAGGTATCCTCCGAAAAGTCCTGGTGACCGGGGGTATCGAGGATGTTGACGCAGGCGCCGTTGTAAGTGAACTGCAGCACCGAGGAAGTGACGGAAATGCCGCGCTCCTTCTCGATGTCCATCCAGTCCGAGACGGCATGCTTGGCCGAGCTCTTGCCCTTGACCGAGCCGGCGGTCTGGATGCTGCCGGTATAGAGCAGCAGCTTCTCGGTAAGCGTGGTCTTACCGGCATCCGGGTGGCTGATGATCGCGAATGTGCGGCGCGACGAAATTTCATCCGACAGGCTTGCCATGCGGATCCTTTCTTGCATTGAGTGCATTACGTCGTTGTAACCGCACTATTGTAGCCGCGAAATCTCACTCTAGGGCGCCTGTCAGGACAAATTCATCAGTTGGGGCCTGTGTAGCAGTCGATGACGGCACTCCGCAGCAGTTTGTCTCGATCTGTAACATCTAGACGGTTTTTGAACCTCTACCTGTTACAGATTTAGACAAACAGGCGGGCGTCCCAGAAAGATCTCGATCTGTAACATCTAGCAGCCAAAAACTTCTCCAGTTGTTACAGATTGAGACAACCAGGTGGGGCCCACCAGCAAAATCTCAATCTGTAACAGGTAGCCGTCCAAATCGGTTCCAGATGTTACAGATTGAGATGAATGAACGAGCGGACAATCCTTATTTGCCTCTTGCGTAACTGTGCATAGTGTATATATACTGTGTTTACCGGTTATATACACGTGTAGCCCAACAGCTAAGGAGCCGCTGTGGACATCATCCTATCCAATTCGAGCGACAAGCCCATCTACGAGCAGATAACCTCGCAAGTCAAAGCTCAGATCTTATCGGGCACGCTCGCTGCGGGAGCCAAACTCCCCAGCATCCGTGCACTCGCGAGCGACCTGGGTGTGAGCGTCATCACCACCAAGCGCGCCTACGCCGACCTAGAGCAACTCGGGTTTATCTGCACCGTGCAGGGCAAGGGCTGTTTTGTCGCCGAGGGCAACCAGGAGCTCTTGCGCGAAAACCAGCTCTGCCATATCGAAGACCTGCTTGCGAAAGCGGCGAGCCAAGCCGAAGCCTTGGGCGTCACGCGCGACAAACTGCACGAAATGCTCGACCTGGTAGCCCCCGAAACCATGCAGTAGCCATCTGCAAGAAAGGCTATACCATGCAAAACTTGCTTGAACTCAAAGGCATCTCACGCGCTGTAAGCGACCGCTTTTCACTACGCGATGTCACGCTCGCCGTGGAGCCCGGCCAGATTGTTGGCTTTGTGGGCGCAAACGGCGCCGGCAAGACAACGACCATTCGCGCCGCGCTCGGGCTTATAAAGCTCGATGCCGGCGAGGTGCACCTGTTTGGGCAGCACTGCGGCGCCGACGCGCCCGGTGAAGCGCAGCGTTGTCTGCGCACTCGTGTCGGCCTCGTGCTGGACACATGCCCCTTCCCTTCCACACTCAAGGTGACCGAAGTTGAGGCACTCGTAAGCCCGGCGTACCCCACCTGGAGCCACGACACCTTCGCCAGCCTCATCGACCGATTTGGCCTTGATCCCAAGGCAAAGGTCAAGGACCTCTCCCGCGGCATGGGCATGAAGCTGCAGCTTGCCTGTGCGCTCAGTCACAAGGCCAAGCTGCTCGTTTTGGACGAAGCCACCGCGGGTCTTGATCCCATGGCACGCGAGGAGCTGCTCGATGAGCTGCTTGCCTTTGTCGCCGACGGCCAGCGCAGCGTGCTGCTCTCGAGCCACATTACGTCCGACCTCGATCGCGCTGCCGACCGCATCATTTGCATCGATAACGGCTCGATTGTGTTTGACCTGCCGCGCGAGGACATTACCGACCGCGCCGGCATCGCCCACTGTACCCAAGCGCAGGCCGCCGAGCTTTTGGCTTGCGTCGAAGGCGCCCGTGCCGCCCACCACGCTTATAGCGTGGACGTGCTCGTGCCCAACCGTCGCGAAACGCTCGAGGCCTTCCCCGAGATTCCCTGCGATCGGGCAACCATTGACGATTATCTACGCCTCATGCTGAAAGGGGCTTCGAAATGAAACGCGCCTTTATGTCCGAGCTCGCCATCGTTCGCACGCTTGTCCCAAGCATAGCAGGCGTCGGCCTGTTCATATTCGTTGTGCTGACCCTCGCCAACACGTCAGGTGGCGACTCCGGCATGAGTGCCGGCGCCTGCGCGCTCAGCGCCATGTCGCCTATCATGGTCATGAGCTCGCTGGCAGGCTTCGACAATCAAAACGGATGGGAGCGCTATCGGGCAACGCTGCCCCTCTCGCGCAAAGACATCATCTGCGCACGCTACCTGAGCATCGTTGTCTTCTCGGCCGTCATGACGTGCGCCGCCACGCTTTTGAGTATCGTCGCCATCCCGCTCTTCAACAGCGCGGGCATTCCTTCGACGGGACAGACGGTCTTTGAAATCGCAATCGCCTCGGCAGCATCGATGCTTATCTCCCTCATGATGGTGTTTTTGGCGCAGCCGCTGTTCTTTCGATTTGGACACATGGAGGCGCTGCGCCTATCCGTTGGCCTGTTTGCCCTGCTCGGATGCCTTGCCATGGCCACGCTAAGCTCCTCCAACCCCATCAGCAACTGGCTCATGTCGATTGCCGGGGCGAATCCCGATCCCGCCGTTCTTGGCTGTCTGTGCGCAGGAACTGCAGTACTGGCGCTCGCACTATGTGTAATCAGCTGCGCTGTCAGCACCAAGGTTTATCGAGTACGCGATCTGTAATCGACGGCTAAAAAAGCTTAGGTGGTACCCCGCTTATTTTTTCAATGAAACGAGGCGGCATAGCGTCACCACCGCCCTTCACGGCAGGCCGTCTAGTTCTTGGCAACCAAAAAGACACCGTCAGCATATCGAAGGTGAATACTTTTCCGAGAAGTGAACGAGTAAAAACAGTGCCCTGTAGCATCGACATTTTTAAGGACTCAATTCCTGCGGTTTTTGTCTAAGAATCCTGCAGTTTTGTTCGAAAAAAGTGTACATGTTCCAGGGGTCCAGATTTACTCGTTCACTTCGCGGAAAACCATTCACCTTCGATTCGAGCCTTAACCAAATGCCCTCTCGAACTATGTCCCCTGTCTCACCACAGCGATATCAAAGCTTCATGGCGGGACGGTATCATCGGACGAGCGCCGTAAATCTGGCGCGGTCGTTCTTTGGGGAGGCATTTCACCCGTGTCGTGGGTCGCAGCAGCATTTGTGTCGGCTTTCTTTGCCGGCGTCACATCAGTCCTGGCCAAATGCGGCATCAAGCATACCGACTCCGATGTCGCGACGGCCATTCGCACCTGCGTGGTGCTCGTTTTCGCCTGGGCAATGGCGGGCATTTCTGGATCCATTGGAACCATCGGCAGCATCGAGCCCAGATCTTGGCTCTTTCTCGTCCTCTCGGGACTCGCTACCGGTGCTTCGTGGATCTGTTACTTTAAGGCGTTGGGCATCGGAGACGTCAATAAGGTCGTACCGGTCGACAAGATGAGCACCGTACTCGCCGCACTGATCGCCATCGTGCTTTTTGGCGAGACGAGCAACCTTGCGGTTAAGCTCGTGGGAACCGCTGTCATCACCCTCGGCACGTTTTTAATGATCGAGAAGAAGCAGTCTGCCGGACCCGAGCGGCAGCAAGACCGGACCTGGCTCGCTTACGCCCTCGGCGCCGCCGTGTTCGCGGCGTTCACGTCCATCCTTGCCAAGGTTGGCATCGAAGGCGTCGAGTCCAACCTGGCCACGGCAATCCGTACCTGTGTGGTACTGGTTATGGCATGGGCAATCGTGGCAGCTAAAGGCAAGATGGGCCAAGCCGTGCACGTAGACCGCTACGAACTCGTATTTCTCGCGGCATCGGGCATTGCGACTGGCGCATCGTGGCTGCTGTGCTACTACGCCATCGCCACAGGCCAGGTGAGCGTCGTGGTGCAGATCGACAAACTATCGATTGTCGTATCGGTACTATTTGCGCGCCTGGCATTCAACGAAAAACTCTCATGGCGCAGCGCCATCGGTCTCGCCTTCATCGTCCTGGGCACCGCCGCGCTCGCGATTTGGAAATAGCGCCGATGCCAAGCGAGATCTAGACGCTCGCAAATCCGTGACAAACGGCATATCCCGGCACGCCCGTGACGTTTTACAATATAAACGTCACGGGCCTCGGCTCAGTCTCGATCATCCAAGGGGATGTCTTTTTGGTCATTGTTCTTTAGGGAACGGTCAATCGCATAGAACCACGAAAACGGCCGTCCAACGGCCGTGGTTTGTTGCGCCGTTCCGCCTCCGTCATCTGCCATTTTTGCACCTGATAGGAAAGAACAATGCAAACCCAGGAATCTCAATCCTTCCCAAAAGCAACTAGCTTCGGCGCGACACTCGTACGCTCTAAGATTATGGGCCCCAATCCCCTCAAGCTCTGCGAAGAGCTGCTTCGCGATGTGCATATCCCCTGCGGCGTCCGCGTCTGCGACCTTGGATCGGGCACCGGTATCACCAGCGCCCTACTCGCCCGCGAATACGGGTTTGACACCTACGCCGTCGATCTGTGGAGCGACCCCGTCGAAAACCGTGCGTTCTTCGATTCGCTCGGTATCTCGCGCGACACGATTCACCCTGTTAAGGCAGACGCCTCGCAGGGGCTGCCGTTTGAGCACGACTATTTTGATGCGGTCGTAAGTATCGACTCGTACAACTACTACGGCCGTGACCCACACTATCTGGGTGAGCGCCTACTCCCCTACGTAAAGCAAGGCGGGATGCTCTACTTAAGCATCCCCGGCATGGTTCGCGACTGCCACGACAACCTGCCCGTTTGCCTGCTCAAATCCTGGACACCCGAGCAGCTCGACTATATGCACGACATAGCCTGGTGGCGCGCCATGATCGAGCCGACCCCTGGCGTCGAGATTGTCTCGATGCAGCCTATGCTCTGCACGGACGAAGCATGGAAAGACTGGCTCGCCTGCGACAACGAGTACGCAGCAGGCGACCGCGCTGCCGTTGAAGCCGGCGCGCTCGAATACCTCAACACCATCGCCATTGTGCTGAGGAAGCTCTAAACATTAGCCGCGCAAGGCCGTAAACAAATGGCCTCGCGCGGCTTCTTCAAAACGAGTTCTGAACAAACGCAAAGCGCAATATGCTACTTGCGCAGCGGCTTGGGCAGCGGAATGCCGGCGGCGATGGCTGCGGCGATGATCATGCAGACGATGCCCTTGAGCGGGAAGCACATGAGCAGCAGGCCCACGACCATAACGGGTTGGCGCATGACGGCGCCCATCGTCGATGCCGTGCAGACGGCGACGCAAAAGACCGGATCGGCGCCGGTGAGGATGGCAAGGCCATAGCCCAGGCTTACGCCCGAGAAGATAACCGGGAAGAAGTGACCGCCACGCCAGCCCATATTGATGAGGGCGGGGGTCAGCATAGCCTTGACAAGACCGGTCGCGATAAGCACGCCGGCGGGAATGGTCAGATAGGTTTCCATGAGCACATCGGCCTGGGTCTCGCCGGCAAACATGGTGTAGGGCAAGAGCGTGCCACAGATGGCGAGCGCCAGACCGGCCATCATGGCCTTGACGACAGGACGCTCCCCTATTGCATGGGACAGCGCCTCGCTCGCGTGCTCGGAGGCAAAGTACAGCCAACCGCAAACGGTGCCGAGCAACGCCAGCGGAATGAGCCAGGCAAGCTCCAGGTTGCCCACCTCGGCGGACTCGAACCTGGGCATGCCCATGCCGCCGCCCACGAGCTGGCCAAGCAACAGGTAAGTGCCCAGACCGCCGGCAATCGCAATGCCATAGACCACGGTCTTTTGCGCCTTGGGCAGCTTGATGGTGATCTCGTCGGACGCGGACTCATCGTCGGCATCTTCGCCCTGGCCGTCGGCGCTACCGGCGAGCGGCGCCACAAAGCCAAAGACAGGCGCGGTAAAGAGCGCCGTCAGGGCAGCCTGGGTACCTAGCAGCGTGAGCTCCCTAAACTCGGCGCCAAAGCGACGCATGCGGTCGCCGACCCAGCTGCACAGGCCCGCGATAACGCCGGTCAGGCCGGCCTCCGGTCCAATACTTCCGCCAAACAGCAGCGGCAGCAATGCCGCAAGCGAAAGCTTGCCCAGATTGTCGTACGGGTAGCGCCCATCTTGCTTGACCTTAGCCATCACCTGATTGAGGTTATCGGTCTTGGTGTCTGTCATCTTTTCGTACAGACCGATTAACAGGCCGCCCAGCAGGCAGACAAAAAACGGGTACGGCAGAAAGCCAAACGGGCCGCTGGCGAGCTCGGGCGAAGCGACGCCCAGTGCGTGCGGAATCTCGGTCCATAGATAGTCGATGCCGTGCTCCATCACAAAAAAGAACAGCCAGACCGCGGCACCTGCGAACGCACCGGTCACGGCAACGCTAACTAAAAACAGCGCGCGGTTTGTGGGTTTAGCGAGCTTATCCATCGGGTCCTCCCGCGGTCAAAGTCGACATAGATACGTTTTATTGTAGAGCGAGTGTGGCCCAGACGAGCCAACCGTCTGCGCTGCAAACGGAGCCACCGGGGGCCACAGCGGGACAGGCTCAAGGCTTATCCGTTGATAATTGATGCGATTTCGTACAGATCCTCGGCAAAGTAAATGCCTTGCTGGCGCCGTGGGCTTGATAAACCCTTATCAATCATGTGTCCGAGCAGCGCCTTGAGGTCGTTGTAGTAACCGTCCAGGTTATACAGGATGCACGGAGCACTCAGGTGCCCCAACGACACCGCGGACATAACCTCGGCAATCTCCTCGAGCGTGCCCGTCCCACCGGGAAAGGCAATGAACGCATCGCCGAGCTCGATCATCTTTGCCTTACGCTCCGCCATATCGCTCGTCACGATGAGGTCGTCGATACCGTCATGTTGAAACTCGGCCTCGATAAAAAAGCTCGGCTCCACACCCGTCACGTGCCCGCCGGCATTAAGCACGCTATCGGCGAGCGCGCCCATCAGGCCCGATTTGGATCCGCCGTACACGAGCGCGTGCCCGTTGGCGCCAATCCAGTTGCCCAGCTCCTGCACCGCAGGCAGAAACGCCGGGTCATTGCCGATACTGGCACCCAGATACACGGTGATATTCAAATTCAGTCCCCCTCATCGTGACGCGCGGCGCCCGTTTTAGCGCTGGCGCCGGCGATATTCGCGCACGCGGCGCGACAGATCGGCGAGCTCGTCACGATCAAGCTCTTCCAAATGCTCAAGATCATCCATAAAGCGCGCCATAGTGTCCTTTTGATGCATCTTGATAAGCATATTGCAGTAGCTCACCGCCACGCCCGTGAGCATGGCAATGTAAAAAATGCTGATAACGCTCAGGACGATCGTGATGACACGGGCGACCGGCGTTTCGGCCGGAATGTCGCCAAAGCCGATCGTCGATACGGTCTCAAAGCTAAACCAAAGGCCATCGCCAAACGTAAGAGTTGTTGGCTCAGAGAGCCAAACAGCCATTGAACACAGAAGATAAAAGACGAGAAAAAGGCCCGTGATGCGCACGAAACCGGCTTGACGCAACACATCGGCCAGCGTCCTCAGCTTTTTCATCGAGACCCCCTTTTTCAGGACAAGCAATCGCTTTTGGTCGGTATTGTCCCACGCCTCCCCCGCAAACGGAACCAGCCATCGAGAATGCCCCTAGACGACGAGTTGTGAGGGACAATCCTTCCACAACAAAAAAGTGCGTTTCAATCTGCGACAAATAGGATGTTCCCGTCGGCCTCGCAGCCTGAACTAGTATCTTGATATAGACATACCACCCACCGCCGTGCACGCAGCACGCGGAAAGAAAGGAAACCCACGATGTTTAGACCTCTTCGTAGAAAGAAGCGTGCTATCACCGATCAAGAGGCACGAGAGCTGCTTGTTAATTGCAAACGCGGCATTTTTGCCGTCAACGGAGACGACGGCTATCCTTACGCCATTCCCGTTAACTACTACTTTGACCCCGAGCACGACAAAATTTACTTTCATGGAGCCAAGGCGGGGCATAAGGTCGACGCACTCAAACGCAGCGACAAAGTCTGCTTTACCGTCTATGGCAACGATTGGTACAAAGACGACGACTGGGCACCCTATGTTCAAAGCACTGTGGTTTTTGGCCGTTGCCGCCTCGTGAACGATGACCCGGCGTTTGTCGAAGACAAAGTCCGACAGTTCGCCCTCAAGTACTATCCTTCTGCCGAAGAGGTCGAAGAGGAGATCAAGCAAAGTATCAGGGGCGTCCAGCTGTATGAAATTACGGTTGAACACCTTTGCGGCAAGCAAATTCAAGAAAAGTAGCAAACGTGGAAAACGTGCTCGCAACCCTCTGCGCCCTATGCGCCCACGCACGTTGACGACACGGGCGCAAGCCGCAGTACCCGAATCGTGCGACCCCTATACCCCAAAAACGTAACGGTCTAGGCGGTCGCACGCTTCCCTTACGCGCGAAAGCGGCAGCGCCAGATTCACGCGAATGTGGCAGGGGCCATGGAACGGACGTCCATCCTGATACCCCACGCCCACGCGTGCCCCCTCGTCGAGCAACCACTGAATATCACGGCCATGCTCGCGGCACCACTCGGTGCAGTCCAGAAACACCATGTACGTGCCCTGCGGACGCGAATAGGACACGCCCTCAAAATGCTCGTCCACGTAATCGCAGAAGTACTCGATATTGTCGGCAAGCACCTGGTTGAGTTCGTCCAACCACTCGTAGCCCTGCGGTTGGTAGGCACCGATAAGCGCATGCATCGAAAGGACATTCATCTCGTTGTAATGGGTCTTGTTAGACACAGCGCACATGCGGTCGCGCAGCGTCTCGTTGTAGACAATGTGGTAGCTGCCGACCAGACCCGCCAGGTTAAACGTCTTGCTCGGCGCATAGAGGGCAACCGTGCGCATGCGGGCATCCTCGCTCACCGACTGCGTCGGGATGTGCTTGTGTCCCGGCAGAATGATATCGGACCAAATCTCGTCCGAGATCACCACGCAATCGTGCTTGCGATAAATGTCCATGGCGCGCTCGATCTCGTCGCGCTCCCATACGCGGCCGCAGGGATTGTGCGGCGAGCAGAACACTGCGGCATGGATGTGGTTTTGGGCGAGTTTGCGCTCCATGTCCTCAAAGTCCATGCGCCACACGCTCTGGTCGTCGAGCTGAAGCGGGCTGTGGACAATGCGATAGCCCGCAGCCTCGATGGACTTGGTGAAGCCGATGTAGGTGGGGCTGTGGACCAACACCGCATCGCCCGGCTGGACATACGCGCGCAGCGTCGACACGACACCGCCCAGCACGCCGTTTTCGTAGCCGATATGCTCAGGCGCCAGGCCCTCGACGCCATTACGGCGGCTCTGCCATTCGATGATGCGGTCGAAGTACTCGGAACGCGGATTGAAGTAACCAAACATGGGGTGCTGGGCGCGCTGAATGATGTGCTCCTGGACCGTAGGCACCGTGGCGAAGTTCATGTCCGCCACCCACATGGGAATGCGGTCGAAGCCCTCGTCGGGTGCGTTCGGAGCCATACCGGGGATCTCACCCCAAGAGTCAACGGCGATGGAGTCCATGCCATGGCGGTCGATGATTGAAGTGAAGTCGTATTTCATGCTGAGCCCCCGTGCAGAGCGGAATGATTCGGTAAGCGTTATTGTCCACCAGCGTAGGCGATTTTGGCATGGGGTTTGGCGCTTAATTTGATGGGTGCGGACGAATGGCTGGCTAGTCTCGCGCGTCGTTGATGGCGGTTACCGTCAACCTGGCCCCGTCAACCGTAAACGATATGTCGAGTCCGGCGTAAGCCAAGTGGTAAACGCGGTTTGGCTCGTGCTTGCTGCCCGCGCGGCGCGGATCTTGGCGAAGAACCTCGACCAGGCCGGGGAGCTTTGCGGGCGGGACCATGTCTTGAAGCGCTTGCGGGAACTCAACATCGAGCTCTTGCCACGGAGCACCCTCAATCCAGCCGCCGGTCGCATCCGGGTGGCAGTCCGCAAACGGGATGTAGGGCTTAATGTCGTAGATGGGCGTGCCGTCACGCAGGTCGGCCCCCAGTACATGGATGATGGGGCCGTCGTCGGTGCGCTCAACGCGGCTGAGCTTGACGCAGGTAAGGCCGATGGGATTGGGGCGAAACGGGCTGCGTGTGGCAAACACGCCCACGCGTTCGGCTCCGCCCAGACGCGGCGGGCGCACAGTCTTCGACCACTTGACGTTGGTGCCGAACCTGTCCTGCGTCTTGGCATCGGCAGCTATATCCTTAGCCGTGCCGCCGGGCGTTCCGTTTTCGAAGCGCCACAGCAGCCATAGGTGAGAGAAGGAGTCCAGACCCTCAACTGCTGCGTTGGAGGCAAATTCCGGCTCAAAGACGATGCGTCCCTGCAGGTGGGGCGCCAAAAAGCTGTTGCGCGGAATGCCGAACTTCTGCGGCAGGTCGGTATGTATGTGTGCGATAGGTTCCATGCCGGTCATTGTACGGCATGGAGGTGTGGGGTGTAGCGCGCAATTCTTCGCCGCGGTCTCCCGTCGTGCAACCAACGGTTGCTTGGAAGGAAGCTGGCCGCCGCGTATGCTTAAGCCATCAACCAGCAGAAAGGAGTCGCTATGGCCTTTGCAGAAAAGCTCATTGCCATTCGCCGCGCCCATCACCTTACCCAAGAGCAGCTCGCCGCCAAGCTCTTCGTCACACGCCAAGCCGTCAGCCGTTGGGAACGCGGTGAAGTCACCCCGGGCATCGACATGATGAAGCTCATTGCCGCCGTAACCGGAGAACCGCTGTCCCACCTGCTCGAAATGCCCGAGCACTATTGCCAGAGCTGCGGCATGATACTCACACCCGACGACTGCGGCACCGATGCTGTGGGCGCCACGACCGACCATTACTGCAAGTGGTGCTACGACCACGGCCAGTACACCTACGACACCACCATGGAGGCGATGATCGAGGATTGTGCCCCGCGGCTGGCGCAAAACACCGGCATGTCGCTCGACGAAGCCGTCTCGCTCATGGGCGCCGTCCTGCCGCAACTGGAGCGCTGGCGCTCCGTGCAAGAAAACGAGGAGCGCTACGGTGCCGAGGCGCGGGCGCGCTATGGCGACGAGGCGATCGACGCAGCAAACGAAGCACTGCTGGACATGGACCCCGAGACATGGAACGACATGAAGGAACTTGAACGCGCTATTCTGGGTCAGCTTTCGATTGCCATGGGCGACGGCAATCCGGAAAGCAACGAGGCCCGCAAACTTGTCGCGATGCACCGTCGATGGATTGGCCTTAACTGGGGGCACAAGCCCCAAGACGAAGCATACCTGGGCCTCGCCCACGGCTATCTTGCTGACCAGCGCTTTATCGACTACTACGACAAGCCCTGCGGCACCGGAGCCACGGCGTTTCTGGTACAGGCCATCGAGTCGTCGTCAGCTCATGCATAGACCGCGGCGGCTTTGGGTATTTCAATCAAAACCTCAACCGATTGGAGACCTATGGCTACTAATCATGAGCTCACGCTGTACGTTATGACCGGCTGCCCGTATTGCATGAAGGTCAAGCGCTTTTTGGCGGATAACAGCGTGACCGTTCCCGAGCGCAATATCTCGACCGACCCCGATGCCGAGCAGACGCTCATCGCCGTCGGCGGAAAACGCCAGGTTCCCTGTCTGTTCATCGACGGCAAGCCGCTCTACGAATCGAGCGACATCATCGCATGGGTACAGGAGAACCTGCTCTAGCGTGCGAGTACTCATTGGGGACGTTCTTAAATGAGTGGGTAGGGCTTCGGTTTCTCAAATATATAGAACATATGTTTGCTCTCTGTGTTATACTCATCCCAAGGCATGAGACTGGTCGAGAGCTCCTGCGGAGGTCCCCAATGACACGCTGGAGCGAGCTCGGTAAGTAAGATCGGTGGTTACCGCACTCGCCCATCTCAGACAGGCTGCGCTCCTGTTCGCCGTCGCCATCAAAGAACGGCACTCACAATCAGACTGTTTCTTTTCCGTGAGTCACACAGGAGCGCATCGCTATGGCAAAAAAGATACCAACCCTTTCACCCGACATTATTTCAAACACCTGCTCGGATATCAGCAGGATTGTCGAGGCCAAACACCTCGGCCAGAAAGGCACCGACCATGAGGCCTCTTCGGAAGGGGCTCTGCTCATCGGGCGCCGTCTCGAGCAAGAGATTGCCGGATACCCCATTTCCAATCTAAATGGCCTACTCTCGCCCATCGCTTGCCACCTCAAGCAGCACTTTAGCCCAAGCCTGGGCCCGACCTATCTCAAGCGTTGCATAAAGCTCGCACGAACTGTTCCGGAAGACATGAGTTTTCGACCGGAGCTTGATCTAGAACACTATCAGTCGCTCGCTCGCATCGCCGACAAAGATCTGCGCTTGGATCTGATGAACGTTGCCGCTGATAACCGTTGGAGCGCATCGCGCATCGATCGTCATGCCCGCTATCGAAGTCCGCAGGACGTTTTGGATGCTTGGGAGCGCCGTGTGCTTGAATCAAATCAAGAAGTACGGCGCTTCGCCCGCGCCTACACAGATGCCTGTGGAATCATTTCACTCGATGAACTTATTGAGCTCTACAACTCCTGTGCCCCCAATCCAGTCTCGAGATTTGAGATAAATGAAACTATTTGGCAAATCAGGAACGAATCGGGGCAAATCGACAATCCCTGCGTCATATCCAGAGATGGAAAACTCTATCTCATAGCGCCTGAGCTCGATGACGCTGTCGATGAAGCCCCTTATTACTACGATGACTACGGATACTCCTATCGAAAATATGAACGACGCAGCGAATACACCGGTGAGATGCGCGCGCTGCGCGAACGGCGCGTTGGCATCAGAGTGGCAGCCATCTTCGCCGGTCACGAACGTCTCCCAATCAAAAGGCTCAGTTATGACGAAGTCATCTGCGGGCATATAAAGTGCAGTCGATCTGTCGAACGACTCAAGCAGTACGTCCTGAGAGACCCTGAGATTAAGGCATCCGATCTCCATGCAAGAGAAGATGAGTTCGATTTCATCATGACAAAGCTTTTGCGTTCCGTTGGACTCAACGGTATGCCGACAGCACAGCAAATTACCGAAGACGCAGCTTTCTTATTGATTGTCGTACGGCCCGAGTTTTACGAACGCAAGAAAACAGCCGAAGTCTCCAAGCTCCTCTCGATAATCTATGAAAACGCTCCCCTCTGGGAGTTCAACGGACGTTCACATACCGAACTAAAAAGCGAAGGAGTAGTGGAGCCTCCGATGTCGGCTTTACATCGAAAAGTCCAATCAAAACAAGTCGCTTAAGCCTATTAACTGCTTGCATTTTTGTTTACAAAACTGTATACAAAAAGAGAGGCCCTTATGGAGCTCATCGCAATCCACCCCCACGCCCTCAAACACGGGCTGACGGAGACGGATATCACCTGCGCCTGGAACTCCGCTTTTGCATGCTTCAGGCGTGATCTTGAAAACGGAGGTATCGATTACGTTCTCGTTGGACTTGATGGAAGAAGCCGTCTCATGGAGCTCATCGCTCGATATTGCTCCAATCGAGATGGCTATATCATTTACCACGCCCTTGTCCCTCCTACGCGCAAGGTGCTCAGGGAAATCGGGATCGATCGATAGGAGGCGCTATGGACGCTAAGCAACTCGAAAAGATGATCGGATTTGCCCCCGGAGAGTTGGAGAAAGCCGCGGAGGCATACGAAAAAGATGAGTGGCCGAAGGGTCGCACCATCAAGCTGGGAAGGCCGTCGATCTCTGATGAGCCAAGCGTTGTTTTATCGGCACGTGTGGGTGAATCGGTTCTTGAAGCGTTTGACGAGAAGGCAAAGCGCCATGGGCAAACACGCACAGAGCGACTCAGAGAACTCATTACCCTTGACGCAATGATTGCCTAGTCCCCCACCGAATCCAAACATGTACGCCAGCATCCAAAGTCGACATTTTTCGATATCTTTGGATGCTGACGTACAGCTTTTGCAACATAGTCATTGGGGACGTTCTTAAATGACTAGCCGTTAAAGAACGTCCCCAATGACTAGCTAACCGTGGAAGCGGGCTATGGGCGCAAGTGGCTGCTCGCGAAAGACGCGCTCGACGGCGGCACGGTATTCGTCGACCTTTTTAGTCTTGCGTACGAGTTTGTGAACGGTAGCAGGATCGGCGAAGGCGCATTTAGCGTAGAACCACCACTCCTTCATGCGAAAGACCGCGTTGCCGCCAATCTCTTCTGCATATGCCGCAAACAGCGTGTCGTGGAAGCGCTGCAGTTCGGCTGCCGTGGCAGCAGGGCCGCCCTTGACCATGCGAGCCAGCGCGGGGTTCGCAAGCAAGCCACGCCCCAGCATCACATGGCGTGTACCGGGATAGGCCTCCACCAGCGCCTCCATGTCCTCAAGATCAAAAATATCGCCGTTGTATGCCACCGGAAACGGTGCCCGCTCCAACGTCTCGCCATAAAACCCTTTGCGCGGCGAGCCCGTATAGCGATCCTTCTGTACGCGCGGATGCACGATCAACTCTGCCAGCGGCATGCGACAGTACAGGTCGAGCACGCGCTCGTATTCGTCGTCGCTCTCCAGCCCCAGCCTGGTTTTTACCGACACCGGCAAGGGCGATCGCTCGCACACATCAAGCAAGAACACCTCGAGCCCATCGAGGTTGCGCAAGAAGCCCGATCCTTTACCCTTGGCAACGACCGTACCCGAGGGGCAGCCAAGGTTGAGATTAACCTCGCGGTAGCCCATGTCGGCGAGCACGCGCGCCGCCCACACAAACTCATCCGCGTTCTTGGACATGAGCTGGGGCACCACGTTAAGCCCTTGGTTGTTAGCCGGATCGATTTCCTTAAACGCCTTGCCGCCAAAGCGGTTGCCCATCCGCGGCGGCGGCAAAAACGGCGTGTAATAGCAGTCGAGCGCACCGAAGCACTCCGCATGCACGCGACGGAACACATGCCCGGTAATCCCCTCCATGGGGGCCAACGATAGAATCATCAACATCTACTCTCAAATCAATGCGGCAAAGGAACCGCCCCTTTGTCACATGCATTATGCCTTGTCCCCGAGGCGGCCCACAAGGCGGAGGCGGCTACTTGATGTCAGCCAGCCCTCCGACCATCCCTGTGCAACGAAGGTGAATGGCGCCCGCAAACAGCAAGCAGGGCCGCCCCACAGCAGCTCCCTCACTCGCCACTTTTTCCTTGTCCAAAAGAGGACGTTCGCGATCAATCGATCACCAACAGCACGCTGCTGACCGCCATGTCTGAACAACAGACACCCTCCACTCACATACTCAAGAGCGCGTGCGCATCGCCCTCGAAAAACGATGAGAGTCGAGCCCCCATGCAGCTGCTCACCGAGCAAGAAAAGAAACGCATCCAGCGGTACTGCACATACCCCAAAATCGCAGCGACCGCACTCGTCATGTCGTTCGCAGCATGCCTGTTGATGTTGCCGCTCCAAATGATCAACGATATCGCGTTCCACCAAAAGGAATTCCAACCCGCGGGCATATATACCGCCATTGCACTCACCGCAATCGAACTCATCATCTTTTGCTATTGCGCTCTTGCGCCGCGCTTTGGAATGCAGGGCAAACAGTGGAAGGAGCTACAGAGCAGACTTGCGGTAGCCCAAACCAACAAAGACCGCTCCGCGGAGGTCGCCGGCATGCTCGCCGCGCAAGATGCCTTGGAGCCCGTGTGCAAACGCGTCGCGGCAGACGACCCATACGAGTCGTATCACGACTACGGCTACCGCATTATCGGCTATCTGCGTGATAATGACCTCGGCGCTCAAGCAGCCTATGTCTACCTTTCTTTCGATGCAGATGGCATGCTCACGGACGTCGATTACACCAGTCAGATCGACCCCGAGGCAAGCCTTGCATACAACCTCGCCTGCAGCGAGCAGGATATCGCGACACTATGCGCCCCCGCTCAACGGGTTAGGCATTTCCGTTGCCACACCGGGCCTCCTCACGCCATGCAGCCTGTCGGATGAATTTAAACAGGCATTTTAGCCGGATCCCTATATGAAGAAATCAGCATCAAGACGGAGGACGAATCTATCAAGTCGTACTACACCTTTAACGCCGAGCCCAAAGAAGAGTTCGACAAGTACACCCATCCGGAAATTAGCCTCATGCTCTCCGCAGAGGAGGACTAGCAACTTACGCTCTAATTGACGCTCGCAAACGCCGTCTATATCTCAAGGTCTAATACTTTTCCCGAGAAGTGAACGGCTATATTTGGACCCCCGAAGCATCGACATTTTTAGACGCCAAACCCGCAGGATTTGGCTGGCAAAACCGCAGGAAACCGCCTTCAATAAGTGTCGATGCTTCGGGGGTCCATTTTGACTCGTTCACTTCTCGGGAAAAGTATTAGACCTCGATTTACTTGTCACTCAATGTGACAAAAGGACAGTCCCTTTGTCACATTATTCGGAGCGCAGGGCTTCCACGGGGTCTTTTTTGGATGCGCTGCGGGCCGGCAGCAGGCCGGCAACGACCGTCAGCAGCACCGAAATTGCAATGAGCGCCAGCGCATCCTGCACGGGCAAGCTCATCAGATTGGGTACCTGTTTGGCAGCAAGCGCCCAGGCATTAACCGGAAAACTCACGAGCACCACAACGACAATGGCAAAGACACCGGCAATGAGGCCCTCGATAAAGGTCTCGGCATTGAATACGTTGGCCACGTTGCGCTTCGACGCGCCGATCGCGCGCAGGATGCCAATCTCCTTTTTGCGCTCCAGCACGCTGATGTAGGTGATGATGCCGATCATGATGGAGCTCACGACCAGGCTGATGCTCACGAACGCGATGAGCACCAAGCTGATGGTATTCACGATATCAGTCACCGAGCCCATGATGATGCCCATGTAGTCGGTGTACGAGATTGCCTGCTCGTCGTGGCCGGCGGCTTTGACCTGCTTGTTGTACGCATCGATATGGTCGAGTACGCGCTCCTTGGCCTCAAAGTCACGCGGGAAAATCTTGACCGAGATGGGATCCGCTTCATCCGCGTAGCCCAACGTGGTCAGATTGTTGTCGTAGGTGAGCTTCGACGCCTTGGCATAGCTCATCATGAGCGAGCTCAGGTCCTCGGCGTCCATGTTGAAGTGGATGGCACGAGCAAAGGCGCTCGCATCCACGCGCATGGCGCTCGCCAGGTTGGCAAAACTCGAAGACATCTGCGTCACCATCTGGTCCATGAGCCCTGCCGCACCGGCCTTAAGCTGGGTCGACACGGTCGTTGCCACCTGCTCGCTGATCGCCTTCATCACCTGATCCATAGCCTGCTGCAGATACGGAGCCAACTGATTTTGGACATAGTCGGTCATCGCCTGTTGCAGGCGCTCGACCAGGGCATCGCCGCCGAGCGCCTTGAGCTGTGCCAGGCACTGCTGCGCCACAACATCGTTCTCGAGATACGCCGAGAATGCGGCAGCAAGCTTTGACGCGTCTTTGAGATCTTCGGGTGACAGCGCCCTAAACTGATCAGACTGCAAAAAGCCCTCAAATAGTTGGTTGGCAAGCGTTCCCACCTGTTGCATTTGCTCGGGCGTGAGCTCCAAACCGTCAAAGATGCCCGAAAAATCGGGGGTCGGCGCTTTGGCCATGATGTCGCTTAAGTCGATGTCTTTACCAACGCCCGAAAGGTCAATATCCAGGCCCGACAAATCGATGCCCGAAAAATCCATGCCACCGGCAGCACCCGAGAGTGCAGACGCATCGAACGAGAACGCGCTCTTGAGCGCCGCTTCGTCCACACTGAACATACTGCCCAGATCCACGCCTTGCTTGGCCTCGCCTTGCAGTTCGTCGAAAGTTTTGCCCGTAAAGACATCCGTCTCGGGGTGGGCAAGTTGCTCTTGCACGATCTGCGAATCGGCGGCGCGCTCCATAAGCTGGCGAGTCAACGCATGCGTATAGGCAATGCCCGGAGATAACGCGCTCGCATTGGCCGTCTCGTTAGGTCGCACCACGCCCACAATGTGCACGTCAATACCGTCGGCAACCTTGGCCGTCATAAAGTCTGCGTCGCCAGACATGTCAGTCCACATGCCGGTCTCTTCGTTTTTGCGATAAGCATCGGCCGGCGACAACACCTTAAACGTCGTGGACAGCGCATCGTCGTAAGTAAAGTCGGCGCCGCTCTCAGGCGTCTCAATTTTACCGTCGGCGGCCATGGCACTGTTCACCAGGTCGTTGAGCTCATCGATATCCAGCGCACCGATGCTGTAAAGCGTATAGTCGCCCACCGTTCCACGGCTCGAAAGCACCATTACGGCTTCGTGAGCAGACGTAGGCCAATGGCCGGCGACGACATCGTACTGGCTGTCGAGCAGACTCTGATCGTCGATCATCTCGTTAAAGACCGAGGTCCCCATGGAGTCCATGCTCACCGTTGCCGCCGAGCTCGCACCACCGCTCATGGCCTCGGTCATAGCGTTGGGCACCAGCCGGACAGGCTTCTCATCGCCCTTGCCGGCACGATAGACAACCGGCGTCACGCCGTAACCGTACTGGATGGCATTGACCTCTTTGTCGATACCGTCGCCGCCGGCATCGAGCCATGCCTTAAAGCTCGTCATATCGTTGGACTTAACACTTGCAAACATGTCCTTTACGGCCGTGACCACGGGAATCTTTTTGGTTCCCTGAGCCTTGCCGTCGGCACCGTCGTCGGACGAACCCTCGTTCTTGGACGTATCGTCATCCGTGGCCCCCTGTTCGCCCATCATGGACGACAGGTCGTAATCCTGCTTGGAAATGGTAAGCGGGTAGCTCGAAAGCGTATCCTCCTCGACCTTTTTGATGTAGCCGTTTACGCCATTGGACAGCGCCAAAATCGCCGCGATGCCAATAATGCCAATCGAGCCCGCAAAGGCCGTCATGGCCGTACGGCCCTTCTTGGTCATAAGGTTTCGGGCAGAAAGCCCCAGCGCCGTCACAAAGCTCATCGAGGTTTTGCGCGTAGGCTTGGCCTCGCGGCGCGTGGCGTCAGCGACATCGAAAGGATCAGAATCGTCGGTAATCTTGCCGTCCGCCAGGTTGACGATGCGCGTGGCGTACTCGTACGCCAGATCGGGATTATGCGTGACCATGATAACCAGACGGTCGCGCGCGACGTCCTTGAGCAAGTCCATGACCTGCACGGACGTTGTGGAATCCAAGGCGCCAGTCGGCTCGTCTGCCAACACAATCTCGGGATCATTAATCAGGGCGCGGGCGATGGCCACGCGCTGCATCTGTCCACCCGAAAGCTGACTCGGGCGCTTGTTCACGTGCTCGCCCAGACCAACGGCCTCGAGCGCCTTGCGCGCACGTTGGCGGCGCTCGGCGTGCCCCACGCCCGTGAGCGCAAGCGCCAGCTCCACGTTTTCCAAAATGGTCTGATGCGGAATGAGGTTATAGCTTTGGAACACAAAGCCGATGCGGTTGTTGCGATAGGCATCCCAATCGCGATCGTGAAAGTCCTTGGTCGAAATACCGTCGATCAGCAGGTCACCCGAGTCAAAGTGGTCGAGTCCGCCGATAACGTTGAGCATCGTGGTCTTACCCGAACCCGAGGGCCCCAGAATGGCCACGAACTCGTTATCCCGAAAAGACAGGCTCACGCTGTCGAGCGCCACCTGCGTAAACGACTGCGTAACGTACCTTTTGCAAATTCCTTTGAGCTCCAGCATGGACGGCAACCTCTCCTGCGCAGGCACCTTGCCCGCTCTCCCCCGCCGTTCGTATTCGACGCGTTTGTCCTACTCTATCCCCATTTTTTACCGGCGCCAGTGAGGAATGTAACAAACCGCACCAAAAAACGAACGGGACGGCATGCCGCGTGGCGCGCCATCCCGCGCATACCGTCGATAATGTGACAAAGGAACTGTCACTTTGTCACATCTGCCCGACCCTTATTGGGGCACCCGATTCCCTATTGGATGATAAAGGACGGATGATACGGACACTTTTCGCCCATGCACACTGTATTGGCCGCATAGCTATCGCAGGCCGGCGTCTTCTCCCATGCTTTAAGCTGTGGTCCGCCGAGCGCGTTAAAAAACGAAACGGCCTCACGAATCGCCACGCGCGCATCTCGCTTGCAGCACCGTGGGCTTCCCGAGCGCGCGATGGCGGCAAGCAGCTCCGAAACCATTAACTGCCCCTCCTGCCAGCCTTCACTGCGCAGCGGCGCATTGCCGCGCACGATTGCATATGCCATGCCCGCAGACGCAGCTGCCCCGCACATGCCCCAGCGGGCACACGTTGCCCCCGGCACGCAATCCGAACGAGACATCAAATCGGCAAGATCGTCTTTGAGCATCGCATCTCGCTCCCCAGATGCTTCGGCGTTGCGCCAGCACGCAAGCAGCACCGCGCCCACAATAAAATGGTGGATGGGGCCAAAAGCCACGCAGCGCTCATCTGCCATAACCTCTTCCAAAAGAGCCGCGGGCGCCACCGACACACTGGCCATGAGCATCTCAACAATCCAGCCTGTTTGTTCGTCTTTTGCCATGCGGCATCCTCCTCTAAAACAAATTGTGCGCACACTCCATTATGGCCTTCTTCTGCCCGGAGCGCTCAATGCGAAACAACCTGCTTCGCTCGTGCCACCAACAAGCCCTGCTAGTTCTCGTCGCAAACCAGCCCTGCTCAGGAGCAACACCAGAGGCGATGACAAGCACGATGGAAAGTGGCAACACCACGACGGCAGCCCTTTTCGAAAAAGAAGGCCCCGCGCAATCGCGCGAGGCCTCCCCATTCATGGAACTATGATCAAAGCAGCCCAAAAAGCTTACTCCCACTCAACGGTGCCGACGGGCTTGGGCGTGAGGTCGTAGCACACACGGCAGATGCCGGGAACCTCGGCTGTGACGCGAGCGGTAATACGCTTGAGCAGTGCCCAGTCGAGCTCAGGTACCTCGGCGGTCATCACGTCGACGGTGTTGATGCAGCGGATGATGCAGGGCCAGTCGTAGGCGCGCTTGCCCTCGCGCACGCCGGTGGCACGGAAGTCGGGCACCACGGCGAAGTACTGCCAGATGGTCAGACCTGCCTTGTCGATCTCCTCGCGCACGATGGCGTCGGCTTCGCGCAGCGCCTCAAGACGGTCGCGGGTGATGGCACCAAGGCAGCGGACGCCCAGGCCGGGGCCGGGGAACGGCTGACGCTCGACCATGTTCTCGGGCAGACCGAGCTCGCGGCCCACGACGCGGACCTCGTCCTTGTACAGCAGCTTGACGGGCTCGCAAAGCTCAAACTGCAGGTCCTCGGGCAGGCCACCCACGTTGTGGTGGGCCTTCACGCCATCCTGGGACTCCAGGATGTCGGGGTAGATGGTTCCCTGGGCGAGGAAGCTGACCTCGTCGCCAACCTTGCGGGCCTCCTCCTCGAACACGCGAATGAACTCGGCGCCGATGATTTTGCGCTTGGCCTCGGGCTCCTCGACGTCCACGAGCTTATCCAAGAAGCGATCGGTCGCGTCCACATAGACCAGGTTGGCGTCCATCTGGTTCTTGAAGACGTCGACGACTTGCTCGCTCTCGCCCTTACGCATCAGGCCGTGGTTCACGTGCACGCAGATAAGCTGCTTGCCGATGGCCTTGATGAGCAGGGCCGCGACAACCGAACTGTCGACACCACCGGAAAGGGCCAGCAGGACCTTCTTGTCGCCGATCTGCTCGCGGATTGCAGCGACCTGCTCATCGATGAACACCTGGGCAAGTTCGGAAGTGGTGATACGCACCATGTCGTCGGGACGCTTGTTGGAATCCATGCAAAGCTCCTTTTCGGTTCGATGGGAATGCGTCACACGTATGCAAACGCACCGTCATATGACCTCATTATATGCAGAACAAGATGTGTTTCCCATCGCTGCGACAAAGCTTTTTGCAGGGGTGGCAATTTTTCCTATTGTCGAGCTCAGCTAGGCTTCGGTAGCCACCTTGGCAGCATCGCCAATAGACTCTTCCTTTATACGTTCTGCGCAATCGTATGCCATACCCGCAAATTCCAGTCCCGAGTAACAGGAGTACAATTGCTGCTATTGTTGCCAGCTGTTGGGAGATGGAAGATGGACTGCGATGGCTACCCATGCGTTCCCATGCCGTTGATGTGCACCGCCTTTGTGCCGGGGCAGATTGACGCTGCGGTTGCAGGCATTTCCGACCCCGATTCGCGCGCCATTGCCACGGCAGAAGCGCTGTACTTTCGCGGACAGGCCACCCTCGCTGCCAAGACGGCGCGCCCTTATCTTGACGCCACCGACCCCGCACTGCGCTATTCCGCATGCTTTATCTGCGGATACGCCAGTCTGTCGCTCAACCGTATCGCCGATGCCCGCCGGTGCCTTACTGGCATCCTCGATACGCCGGCCGACGAGGAATCGCCTGCCGTCCACGCCATGCACATCCTGTTCGCCTCGGCCGCGAGCGTCCTGCTGCACTTGCCTTCCCCGTATTCCGCCGAAGAGTTTTATCCGCTTGCGGCGCATTTGCCCGAAGGCCTGCGCCTGTTCGCCAGCTACGTGATGGCGCACGCCTTGTATCTGCGCGGCGAATACGGCCGCAGCCTGGGCATGGTGGAAAATGCCCTGATCATGAAACAGGGAAGCTATCCCATCTCGGAACTGTTCCTGCACCTGGCGGCTTCCATGGCATGCATGAGCCTCAAGGACATCGACGCCGCAAAGGCACATTTCGGAGCCGCTTGGGACATTGCGCGCCCCGACGGCCTTATCGAGCTCATTGGCGCGCACCACGGCCTTTTACAGGGGCTCATCGAGGCGTGCCTAAAAGCGCAATACCCTGACGATTTCGCACGCATCATCGAGATTACGTATCGATTCAGCTACGGCTGGCGGCGCATCCACAACCCCGATTCGGGCGAGGACGTGGCCGACGATTTAACGACCACGGAGTTCACCATGGCCATGCTCGCCTGCCGCGGATGGACCAACGCCGAAATCGCACGCCACATGGAAGTATCGCCGGGCACTGTTAAAAACCGCCTATCAGGAGTGTATGCCAAGCTTGGTATCGGAACTCGCGCCGAGCTGGTCGCGCATATGTTGCGTTAGCGACCGGGCTGCCAAGCGCATCGAACGCGTTCCGGAACCCGGCGCTTCGCTCGATCAATTTGGACATTTTGACCCTTGAACGGCACTACCGCCACGGGGCACCTTCTCGCAAAATAGGATTATTTCCTCCGATATTTGCGGGATGGGGGCCCAAAATGCTTGATCGTCGTTCGCTACTTGTCGCCGGAGCATCCTCGCTGGCAGGCATCATGCTGCCTCGCGTGCCGAGCAGCGCAAACGCCTTCATACTGCCATTCGCCCCCACCGAGGCCTATGCCGACGAAGAAGACCCCTTCAAGGTGCTCGTTCTCTCGCGCACCATGTTTGGTGTGGTCGTGGTCGACGTCGCTAACAAGAATATGCCCATCAAGGGAGCCCAGGTCACGCTCGCGTCGCGTTATGCCGCGGGCAAGCAGCTCTCCGCCACTACCGACGACGAGGGCACGGCCATCTTTGAGGTCGCGCCGCTTTCGGAAGGCTACGTGGACGAGGCAACGCTTCTCGACGCGTACGACTTTAACGGTGGCATCTCCATCAGCATGGCGGGCTACCGTGATGTCGAGATCCCCCTCACGCGCATCCAGGGCGGCACCGCCATTACCGCGCCCACACGCCCGCTTTCCGACGGTGAGCCGTACTTTCGCCAGCTTACGTTCGACGAGTGGGACATCCAGTACGCCAACGCCACGTTCATGGCACTGCCGAAGGACGACGCCGGAAACGACCAACCTGACACGCACGCCTTTACCGTGCAGGCACATCTGCCACAGGGTGGACAGGCAACGCTGTGCATCAACAAGGTAATGCCCGCCACGAGCAGCTCATCCGAAACCGTCACGCAAATTGGCCAAGTCAAGGCCAGTGCATCGGGTTCGGATAATCTGGCAACGTTCACACTCGAAGACACGTTCCTCGATGCAGCTTCGGGCCTTCTGGAGGAAGGATGCAAGCTGCGCTTTGTCCTCGACTATCAGGGCAAGACCTATACACTCTCCTCCCCCATGGCCGTTGTCACCGCGCCGGCCGCAAAGGCAGAATCGGGCTCGACCACTATCGTCCCCACCACCATGGACCAAGAGATTACTCCGTTTGATTTCCCGGCGGCGTTTCCCGGCATCGGCGGCAATAAGTTCACGTGCTGGATGCCCTCGTTCCCCATTTTGTTCGATTTCTCTTTTGCCGGATACGTGCTGTTTGGCGGAGGATACAAACCGGTCGGCTACATGAACGATTCGGGCAATCCGGATCCGGAATACTGGAAGAAGTCACCGCGCGAGTCGGGCGCCAAGCAGGCAAACCGCTACCTCGACGAGATGGAGGGGAAGTGGAATCAGTACAAAAGTATGAGTGCCGGTTCGGGCACCGATCCAAGGAACACTAAGCTGCTTCGTCACCACTGCACGCCGCGTTTTACGATGGATATCGCCACACAGCTGTACGGATCGCTCGCCTACGACTGGGTGGGCAAAACCTGGGGTGACAACAACGACCCCGCATTTGGCAATATTAAGGCCCTCTTCCAGGTAAGAACCGACCTCAATTGGACCGAGCAGTTTACCCTAGGACCGGTGCCGTTTTTCCTAAACGTCAACCCCTGGGTGCTGGCGAAGCTGGCGCTCGCCGTGGGTGCCCACACGCACGGCAGCGGCGCGGCGTTTTTTAAAAACATTTCGCTCGACTATTCAAACACCTCGGGCTCGTTCACCATCCAGATCGGGCTTGCCGTCACCTTTGGCGCCGGCGTTGCAGGCGTCGCTTCGTCTGCCGTGCGCGGCGCCGCATCCCTCACGCTGTTCATTGGGTACGAGAAGGCAGATGGACACCAGCTTCCGCGACTGCGCGTAGGTGCAGACGTCGATGTCGATGTGATACTCCAGTTCGTAATGTTCAAGTGGACCACCAAGGCTTGGTCGGGGTCGTGGCCCACACTCCTCGATTCGTGGAATATGTCGGTGAACAATGGCAACCAGTATGTGCTCCAGCGCTCTGAGCTCGCATTGGGTGGAGATACGCCTTACACGTTGGATGCCTGCTTCGGCACGGCCGGCAACGCCGAGGCAGGCGGCGTGCCGCAATTTATCGCATCGGCCACCATCGTCACCAACGCCGAGCTGCTCGCACGCGCCGAGGTTAAGGCCACTGCCGTAAACGTCGCGCCTGTCGTGCGCGATTGGGATCAAGCGGTCACGCGCATTGAGCTCGAGGCGGATGCAGAAAGCGACGACACGGGACAGATCGAGCATTTCGTCCATACACTGATAGAGAACGACGAAAACGCCGCGCCGATGTATAAGTACACCTATATCGGGCAGGCGAAGGACGCCGCTGCGGACCCCAACGCCAATTCTGCTGGTGTATCGGAGGACGAGCGTGGCGGCATAAAACCCTCGAGCGACAACGTGCTGTTTGCTGGCGTGCTCAGCGAAGCTCACATGAAGCTGGCAATGATTGCCGGCGTAGAATGCCTGTTCCGTATCGCCTCGGTGCGCTATGGCGACAATGGCCGCTCGCGCCTGGTGGTGCACACAAAGGCAAACGGCACGTGGTCCGCTCCCACTCCCGTGGACTTTCCCCTTGGGTTTGGCGAGGGCGACGTGGAGCGCGACGGCATATTCGATTACGACTTCGACGTGGTGGAATATACGGACGGAAGAGGAAACCAGGACGCCTACGTGCTGCTGGTCTCGGGCGAGCGCCCCGCAGGTGACAACACCCTTTTCGATACGGCAAGCACAGCCGGCATACTGTCCGTCGTGCGCCTGCGCATAAGTAATAGCGAAGTTCGCGTGGTGTCGTATACGTCGTGGCGCAGCATCTCGCGCGGCCGCCTTCAGGAGGATGGCTACCATTGTCTGCAGTGCCCGCGTATCACGGTGGGCAAGACGCTCGTCGACGGGCGCCTGTCGGGTGCCTACCTCCACCGCCGCGGAACCACCGCAGAAAAGGCGCTCGGCAGCGAGGCCGAGGTTGCGCTGGAATGCTTTACCTTGTGGTCGGATGATTTGGGCGACAGTCTCACGCTCCGTCAGGTCCTCCGCTTTCCGCAAGCACCGTCGAGTATCGAGCTGGGCAGGCCCGAAAATATCAACGGCAAAATGGTGGTGTCCGTTGCGTACGAGACCGCAGACGGTTGCGGCTGCGCATCGTACGCCGTGATCGGCCAGTCCATTGCGTGCTGGGACGTTATGTCACCAGACGCCACGGTACCTCATGCGGTGCCATGGCCACAACATTCGGGCTTTTTGGCAACCGTCAACGAGCAACTGCAGCATATTACTTGGACGCGAGGCGCATCGGCATTTGCAACGCAGCCCGTGGGTGCCGCAGGCTGTGGCCCGGCATCGTTTAGCGTAAGCAACAACGGCAGGTGCGTGCTCTATGTAGAGAACACCGATGGCAAGGTGGGACAAACCTACGACGAAGAAGGCAACCCGGTAGCAGTGATGGGCAAGCACTTCCGCATCTTCGCCAGCACCTTGGCAGGCGATCTGTTCACGGAGCCGTTCGTGATGTGCGAGCTGGACCATCCCGTCGATCAGATAACGACATTTTTGACGTCGGGAGGCATGCTCTCCGCACTCGCCACGCACATTGTGAGCGCGGAGAAGAGCGAGGCAGAGCTGCACGGCATCGAAGTGCCCTTGGTGGCGTGTGCCACTCCGACGGGCGCGGTCGCTGCCTCGGGCGCGGTGGTACCCGGAGCAGCAGGCGAATCCTTCATGGTCACGGTGCGAAACGACGGCAACACCTTGCTGACCGCCGGCACGATCGATCTGTACCGAGAGGGCTCCAGCCAGCCGTTCTCCAGCGCATCCATCGGATTCGGACTGAACGCACGCATGGTTTCGATCTACGATCCAGAGCTTGCCGAGGATGCTTCGGCCAAAGACATGGCACACGTGAAGTACGCGCTCGAGACGCTGGGCGCACGTTTTGCAACGCACCCGCTGGTAGCCGACAACGGCAACGCCGTGCTGGCACCGGGTTGCACGGCACAATTCCGCATGAGCTTCGCCATCCCCGAGAGTTGGAGCGACGAAGTGGGCAAACGCGTAACGCTGTATGCGAAGGCGCATAATCTGGTGGCGCTCGATCCCGTAACGCTCGAGGAAATTCGGCCGGGTGCAAACTCGGCGCTGGGTGCCGTACTGCACGAGCTTCATGTGCCCGACGCGGCATGCGAACGCTCCGAAGTTCAGGTCGGCGTATGCGACAGCGCGGATACGACGGGGCTTCACGATGCACCGATGACGGCGGACGACGGTGGCGGCTCGAGTGGCGGCGGTACTGACAAGGGAGGCGGCTCCGGCGGAAGCAGCTCCAGCAGCGGCAAGGACCACAACAATAGCAAGCGCCCCGGAAAAGCGGGCGCGCTTGCGGGCACGGGCGATACATGCGCTCCCCTTACGGCAGCCGCTGAAGCACTCGCCGCGGCAGGCGCCGGCCTCGTCGCCTACAGTGCCCGCCGCACGGCGCTCGAAGCCGATACCGCCAATGAGGTCAATTCGGATAGGCCCCGCTAGCTCCTAGTTACTTTTGTGAGAGACGCCGACTCGGCTCATTCGTCATCGCTATGCGGACATTACAACTTCGGTTCGCTATTCAAACTTACTCGCACAATACCGACTCGGTTTTGTGCGAGTAAACGAAACCTTATCGAACTCCGAACGATTGTTCGATGGATTTCGTGTTGGTTGGAATCGCCCAAGGGTTGGGCTATGCTACCTTGACTATCTATATGACTAAAACGCAGCAAAGGAGCATCGAGAGAGCGAGCATGGCAAAAAACACCGCAAACTATGGCAACGACAGTATTCGTCAGCTCAAGGACGAGGAGCGCGTACGCCTGCGCCCTGCCGTCATCTTTGGCTCGGACGGGCTCGACGGCTGCGCGCATGCCGCCTTCGAGATCCTGTCCAACGCCGTTGACGAGGCGCGCCAGGGCTACGGCAAGCTCATCACCCTTACCGCCTTTCGCGATGGCTCCATTCAGGTAGAGGACAACGGCCGCGGCTGCCCGCTTGACTGGAACCCCTCCGAGAAGCGCTTTAACTGGGAGCTCGTCTTTTGCGAGCTTTACGCCGGCGGTAAGTACAACAACAACCAGGGCGGCGACTACGACTTCTCGCTCGGCACCAACGGCCTGGGCTCGTGCGCAACCCAGTACGCCTCCGAATACATGGACGTCACGGTTTGGCGCGACGGCAACAAGTACTCCCTGCACTTTAAGAAGGGCAAGGTCGTCGGCGCCAAAAAGAAGGCACTCGAGATTGAGCCCAGCGACGAGAACCGCACCGGCACCACCATCAAGTGGCGCCCCGATCTTGAGGTCTTTACCTCCATCAGCATCCCCCACGATTGGTATCGCGAGACCATGCGCCGCCAGGCCGTGGTCAACGCCAACGTGACCTTCCGGCTGCGCATCGAGGGCGACGACGGCGAGTTTTCCGAAGAGGACTTCTGCTATCCCAAGGGCATCGAGGACTACGTGCTCGAGAAGGTCGGTACCGACTACCTTACCGAGCCCTTCTTTATCGAGGCCGACCGTCGCGGTCGCGATCGCGAGGATCTACCCGATTACAACGTAAAAATCACTGCTTGCATGTGCTTCTCGCGCACTTTCACGATGCAGGAGTACTACCACAACTCCTCCTGGCTCGAGAACGGCGGCTCGCCGGAGAAGGCGGCCCGCAGCGCCCTCACCAGCGCCATCGATGCCTACATTAAGCAACAGGGCAAATACAACAAAAACGAGAGCGGCATTAAGTGGCAGGACGTCCAGGACTGCCTGGTGCTGGTGACCAACTGCTTCTCCACCCAAACGTCCTACGAAAACCAGACTAAGAAGGCCATCAACAACCGCTTTATCCAGCAGGCCATGACGGCATTCTTTAAGGAGCGCCTCTCGACCTACTTGATCGAGAACAAAGATGCCGCCAACAAGATTATGGAGCAGGTGCTCATCAACAAGCGCTCGCGCGAGAATGCCGAGAAGACGCGACAGAGCATCAAGACCAACCTGCAGCAGAAGACCGACATGGCCAACCGGGTGCAGAAGTTCATCGACTGCCGTTCCAAGGACAAGAGCCGCCGCGAGATCTACATCGTAGAGGGCGACTCGGCAGCAGGCGCCATTCGCACCTCGCGCGATGCCGAGTTCCAGGGCGTTATGCCCGTCCGCGGCAAGATCCTCAACTGCCTAAAGGAGGACTATCCGCGCATCTTTAAGTCCGACATCATCATGGACCTCATGCGCGTGCTGGGCTGCGGCGTGGAGATCAAAGACAAGCGCATCAAGAACCTCGGCGCCTTCGACCTGGACAACCTTAACTGGAACAAGGTCATCATCTGTACGGACGCCGACGTCGACGGTTATCACATCCGCACGCTCGTGCTCACCATGCTCTATCGCCTGGTGCCCACGCTTATCGACGAAGGCTACGTGTATATCGCCGAGTCGCCGCTCTACGAGATCAACTGCAAAGAAAAGACCTACTTTGCCTACACCGAGCTCGAGAAGAACGGCATTCTTAAGGAGATCGGCGACCAGAAGTGCTCCATCAACCGCTCCAAGGGTCTTGGTGAGAACGACCCGGACATGATGTGGCTCACCACCATGAACCCCGAGACGCGTCGTCTGATCAAGGTGGAGTCCGAAGACGTCGCCAAGATGGAGACCATGTTCAACCTTCTGCTGGGCAGCGACGAGGCGGGCCGCAAGCGCCATATCTCGGAGCACGGCAAGGAATACCTGGACCAGCTGGACCTGCAGTAGCAGCAAATCGATAACGACGGCCCATAAGAAGTTCAAGAGGAAATCGTGGCAAAGAAGAAGACGAAGAACCAGCCAAAGAAAAAGCAGGTCAACGCCGAGAACGTCATCGGCCTGCACTCCGAGGTCACCAATCAGCCGATCACGCAGACGCTCGAGGTCAACTACATGCCCTACGCCATGAGCGTCAACGTTTCGCGTGCGTTCCCCGAGATCGACGGTTTTAAGCCCTCGCACCGCAAGCTGCTCTACACCATGTACAAGATGGGCTTGCTCAAAGGTGAGCGCCAGAAGAGCGCCAACATCGTGGGCCAAACCATGAAGCTCAACCCGCACGGCGACGCCGCAATCTACGAGACGATGGTGCGCTTGGCCACCGGCAACGAGGCGCTGCTCGCCCCCTTCGTGGAGTCGAAGGGCAACTTTGGCAAGTACTATTCGGGTGACCTGAGCTACGCCGCCTCGCGTTACACCGAGGCCAAGCTCTCCCCCATCAGTGCCGAGATCTTCAAAGACATCGACAAGGACCCGGTCGACTTTGTCGACAGCTACGACGGCGCCATGAAGGAGCCGCGTTTGCTGCCCACCACGTTCCCCAACATCCTTGTCTCGGCCAACAAGGGCATCGGCGTCGCCATGGCGTCTGACATCTGCGGCTTCAACCTCAACGAGGTCTGCACCGCCACCATGCACTATCTGCAGGATCCCAACTGCGATCTGCTCGAGTACATGCCCATGCCCGACTTCTCGACCGGCGGTGAGATTATCTACCGCCGCGAGGAGATGGAAAAGATTATCGAGACCGGCCTTGGCAGCTTCCAGATCCGCTCCCGCTGGCGCTGGATTCCCGAAGAGCGCATCATCGAGGTCTACGAGATCCCCTACACCACCAAGACCGATGTCATCATCGATCGCATCGTCAAGCTCTCCAAAGAGGGCAAGGTCAAGGAGATCGCTGACATCCGTGACGAGACCGACCTCTCGGGCCTGCGTATCGCCATCGATCTTAAGCGCGGTGTTGACCCCGACAAGCTCATGGCGAAGCTTTATCGCTCGACTACGCTGCAGGATTCGTTCTCATGCAACTTTAACGTGCTGGTCGACGGCTATCCCCGCGTTATGGGCGTACGCCAGATCCTGCACGAGTGGGTCAAGTGGCGTATTGAGTCCACGCGTCGCCGCATTAACTTTGACTTGGGCAAAAAGTCCGAGCGCCTGCACCTGCTGCACGGCCTCGAGGCGATTCTGCTCGACATCGACAAGGCCATCGCCATCATCCGTGGCACCAAGCTCGAGGCTGAGGTCGTGCCCAACCTTATGAAGGGTTTCGACATCGACGAGACCCAGGCCGAGTTTGTTGCCGAGCTTAAGCTCCGCAACATCAACAAGGAGTACATCCTCAACCGTACCAAGGACATCGCTAAGCTCGAGGGTGAGATTGCCGAGCTTGAGGAAATCCTCTCCAGCGAAGAGAACATCAAGAAGGTCATCAGCGACGAGCTGGCTGCGGTCAACAAGAAGTACGTGATGCCGCGCCGCACGGGCAGGATTGAGCCCCATGAGGTTATCGAGGTAAGCCTGGAGCCCGAGGTCGAGGAATATCCGGTTACCATCATGCTCTCGCGCGAGGGCTATCTCAAAAAGATGACCGACCGCGTGCTCAAGAAGGCGGCCACGCTCAAGTACAAAGACGGCGACAAACCCTTTATCGAGTTCCCGTCCTCCAACACCCACGAGCTGCTGGTCTTTACCAACAAGAGCCAGGTATACAAGTGCAAGGTTGCGGCGTTTGAGGACACCAAGTCGGCCCAGCTGGGCTCGTACTTGCCCACCGACCTCGAGATGGAACCCGACGAGAGTGTCATCTGGGTCATCGACCCCGAGGACTACAAGGCCGACGTGCTGTTTATCTTTGAGAACGGTCGTGTGGTGCGCGTCGCACTTGCCGGATACGTTACCAAGACCAACCGCAAGCGCCTCAAGAACGCCATCTACGGTGGCAGCAAACTGCTGTATGCACAGGTGCTCAAGGAAGACCGCGACATCGCGCTGGTCTCGAGCGACTACCGCCTGATGAACTTCAACACGTCGCTGCTCAAGACCAAGACGACCACCAACACGCAGGGCGTCCAGGCCTTTACCGCCAAGAAGGGTCGCTCGGTCACCACCGTCGGCACAACCGTGGAGATCCTTGGCGCCGGCGTCTCGGCCGAGAAGTTCACCGCGCAGAGCCTCCCCTCCGCCGGTGCCCTCATGAAAGAAAACGACATGCCGAGTTTGTTTGACTAGGACGACGGCAGAGCCGCCATAAACCCTCAGAACAGTGGGGCCCGGAGCGCAGTAAATGCCGCGCTCCGGGCCCCATGCATTACAGCAGTATCATCCCTATAGACAAAATGTCGCATAAAGTGGAACAGACATAAGCCCATCATTCATTCCAAAGGGCACGGCGGACAGCCTTTAGAGGTTCGATATCGACGAAAACGCCCGCTTTGAAACTCAAGTGCCTTTTCGTGTGCGAGCCGCCAGCTGCAATAGGAAGCGAATCAACGCAGGCGCCTTTCAAGCAGTTTGCAAAACTGCAGGTCGCAGGCCTTCATTGCTAGTAGGGGAAATGAGTAGTCTCAGGTGGCTTGCCCATGAGTTAGCGAGCAGGTTGGGGCTTTGTTGTTGGCGCAATCACTTCGTGCGCACTCGAAAGGTCTGTTTAACAAAAGACTAATCGGATGCGACTGGCCGCCCATACGGCGACGACGTTTCCCGTGCGAGCACAAACGGCCCTGCGTGCCCTATCGAGCGATATCCCCGTATGACGCTCAGAACTCCTGCTCGCCGAGCAGTCACCTCGCGAGATCCAGCACGAGAACGCCCTCCCGGGTATAAGGCCCGCGCCTCGTGCGGGCGATGAAGACCTTCGTGAATGCATCCCTGATGGACAGAAGCGACGAGAGCCCCTTCTCGTGCGTCGACTCAGAGCTAACGTCGTCTCTTGCTTAAACTCTCCTTCGCGGTTTCGAAACTCAAGGTCTTTTAAAGTTTCGAAAATGAGAAGACGATATGCGCAAGGGCGCGTCGGGTGGTAAGCCCCAGCCATGTCATGTCGCCAGCGATGAAGGGCGCGTCTGCGCGTGCTACAATCCAACTACCAGAGATAAAAACACAGTCCCCGTCGGGTAGTCGTGGGCGTGCGGGGGTCCGCATCAGTAACCTGCCTCCTTGGTTGTCCCTTCTCTGCATGGTCATCTACATAAAGGAGGAACCAACCATGCAGATCAGCGTGTCGTCCACCCTGACCGTATATCATGACGGCCAATTCTGGGTCGGGCTGGCGGAGCATGTCGAGGACGGCAGATACGGCGTCGCCCGCATCGTCTTCGGCGCAGAGCCGTCCGATGAGGAGATCCTGCAATTCGTTGTCGGCAAATGGGAGAAGCTCTCGTTCTTCGGCGACAAGGCCACTGAGACAAGCAAGCCCGCGAAGAACCCCAAGCGGCGCGCTCGCGAGGCAGCAAAAGCCCTTAAACGGCCCGCGGTGAGCACCAAGGCACAACAGGCGCTCGCGGCACAGCGGGAAGCGATGAAGCGGGAGTCGGCTCAAGCAAGAAGTCAGCGTCGCGCGGATGAGGCGGAGGCGCGCTTCGAGCAGCGGAAGTTGAAGCGTAAGCAGAAGCATCGTGGGCATTAACCGGTGCCGACATCGGTCCAGGCGTGAACAGGGCTACGTCCCCTATTCACACTGCTCACACATACAGCAGCGGGCACAGATTCGACTGAAACTGCGCCCGCTGTCTGATGCTAAATTAATTTATCAAACACGCGTTCTATTCCAGCGCAGTAATTAAATACGCTGGTACATAGATACTCCGATCAAGACGGCCGCGCTCGCGACCGGGAACTTTCGGCAATTGGATACGCGCCTGACCTGGGATATCCAAGCGAACAATAGGCCTAACCCGCGATAGGTCCCAGGCCAGGCGGGTATCCAATCGAAGGGGAGGGGCGCTCCGGTGTGGAGGCAGCGGAGCGCCCGGGGAAAGCCCGGCCGGCCGGCCAGTCGGCCCCGTTCGCCCGGCCGGCCGGGCCTCCGGGGTGCGGCGGACTCCCGTGAAGGAGGGGCGCCGCGCCCCGGCAAGCCGGGCTATTAGGCGGACGGCTCCTGCTGCGTGATGCAGTGGATGTTGCCGCCGCCGTAGACGACCTGGTCGGACTTGACGCCCACGCACTTGTAGACGCCCTCGCCCCAGACCTCGTCG
>NZ_JBQKHC010000016.1:0-49317 GCF_052118485.1 Collinsella sp. LCP21S3_C7
ATGTCGCCCACCATGCGGCCGATGACGCCGTCCGCATCCATGAGGTTTGCGGGCAGCAGCAGCGCCATGCAGGCGTCCACGGGCTGGAACACGCCGGGCAGGCACCCGGAGAGCTCGGCGCACTGGGCCAGGAACAGGTAGCGGAACAGCGGCCCGTCCTCGCCGGCCTGCTTGAGCTCGGCGACGCGCACCGGGTCCGCCCCCTCGATCTCCACGTCGAGCGCCTCGTCCGCGGCCTGGCTGCCCAGCTCCCAGGAGCCGTCCGCCGCCGGGCGGGTGAACATGCGCACGCGGGAGGGCAGGAAGTCGTGGACCTCCATGTAGCGCACGGCGGCGATGCGGTTGAACCAGGTGTAGGCGGCGCGGTCGCGCAGGTGCTCAAAGCCCTCCTCTGCCGCGGCGCGCAGCAGGGCGTCGCGCCACCCGGTCTCCTCCGGGGACAGGGCGCGACCGCCCACCGCCGCGGCGCCGGCGGGCTCGGCGCCCTCGGCCACGCCGTAGAGCCTCATGCGGGCCTCGACGCCGGCGATGAGCTCGTTGCGGGCCCAGATGCAGTAGTTCTTGATGGCGGTATCGTTCATGGCGGTCTCCCCTTCCCCAGTGGTTCTTGGTTAGCTCAGGCGGATGGCGTCGTTGCCCTGCAACTCGGCAAGCAGACGAGCGCGTAGCTGACCAAGGTAGGCATCGATGTCACTTTCGCTCTCCAGCTTTTTGCGCTCGCCCAGGTCGGCCAGGCGCAGCTTTTTAATCCTCTTGGGAGCAGGAGCGGGTGCAGGCTCGACGGTCGCCGAAGCATCGTTGCCCGGGTCTTTGATCGTAGTAACGGTCTCACCGTTGGGCGTGACTTCTACGAATCGGCTCTCACGCTGCTGGCGGGCCTTCTCCTCATCGATAGCTTTATCGATGTTCTCGCATGCGCGATCGCAATACTCAATCAGCTGCTGCTTAAGCGCGGCAAGCTCGCTCGCCTTGGTGGCAGCGTGAACGCGGCTCTCAAACGACTTAGCCATACGGCCCGCGTCCTCAACGGTGCGCTCGGCCAGTTTGGCATAGCCGTCCTGGCTCTGGGCATATTCGTGTACCTGGGCCATCTGTGCGATAATGTCGTCCAGCATCTCCTTGCGCTTGGTATCGACCATCTGCTTATGGGCAGCCATGACCGGCTCCATCAGGTCATGGAGCTTGCAGATCTCGCGGTACGGACGCGGACTCTTAAGAATCTGCTCAATGCGCCCGTTGGCCTCGACCGCTTGGGCGTTAGAGTCCATGTAGAAGCCCTCGTCCTTCATAAGGCCCATAAACGCAACAGCCTTATCAAAGACGGGCTTTTGGCTCTCAAAGAAGAACACGACCTGGTCGTAGTCCTCTTTCCAATCGTCCAGATCGTCCTGCGCCTTTACAAAGGCATTGAACAGTGCCTGGGCGTCGTTTTGGTTGTCCAGCAGGCGCGTGGTCAGCTTAATGCCGTCCTCCAGCACCTTTAGGCCCGGGTACGGGTAGGCTGGGGCCAAGCCCGTAAAGTTGTTGTTCGTGAGCTCCACGCACTCGTTCTTGTAGCCCGTAAGTGTATCGACCACCGTGGCGGTAAGCTCGTCCTCGTTGGAAATATCACGCTTGGCATCGAAGGTCTCGCGCAGCACCCTGTTGACTTTCTTGATGAGTTCGTCGCTCATCTTTACGCGCTCGCGCACTTGTGCCTTGTCGGCATCCCTGCGCAGGTAGGCAACCATACGCAGGTCTGAGGGGACAATATTGGCGCCGGCAACCGTAATGGTCGCGCGTTGTGAAACCACCAGCTGCGCCACCACGTTGGCAATGTCGATTTCGCGCCAACCATAGGGGGCACCCTGGAACTTACGCTGCAGGTCACCCATGGTCGTATTCAGCGACAGACGCGTCTGAGCATGAAGGAAGTCCGCGACCTCCTTCTCGGCGCGGGCGTTCTGGGAGCTCTGGCCGTCGAGCGCCATCTGGTTGGCACCGCGCAGCGTAGCGCGAATGTCGTCATCGGTATTGGCGGGGTCGGCGATGTAGTCGGCCTTGGTAAAGATAGCATCCGTCAGCTTTGACAGGGCCTGGTCAAACACATCGGCGGGCTTAGTGGCGCGAATATTGACCATGGAGCCGTTCACGGCCACACGGGCATGCAGCACGGCCTCCTCCAACAGTTTGGCTGCATCATTCTTGACAAAGCGCTCCTCACCCCTCTTTGCCTTGATGATCTGCTGGGTCGAAGGGGGCAGGGCCTCACTATTGATGGTCCTGCAGTACTTGGAAATCTTGGCCGCATTCTGCAGGTCATCGAAGTAGTCAGCGTCGTCCGCTAGCACTACCAGCGCGATGTTGGCCGACTTAACGGCGAGCTCAGCATCGTCGGCACGCGAAAGGTCGTCGGCCACCGTAACCACGTTAAGCTTCATACCGCCTTGGACCAAACCATAGGCCGAGTCGTCCACATAGCGGTCGAAGGGGAAATCGTTGGCGCCCACGCGCAGCTTGGTAGCTCTATAGATACCGTCAAAAAGCAACGTTTTAATGCTATCAATAATCGTGGCGGCATCTACCGACGTCTCATTGATGGCGCGCGAGATATCCTGCTCCTCGTCGGTGAGGAAGTTGTACGTATCGCCCTGACGTGCCACGTAGTTCTCGCGCACCAGGCGGTTAAGCGATTCCTTAACGCGGTCCTTAAGGGCGGCCTTGTCCACATCCATGCCGTCGACCATAAGGATGGAGATGTTCTCGACGTTGGACTTGATGTAGTCGATGTAGCGAATCAGATACAGCAGCTTTAAGACCTTAACGTCCTCGGCCTTAAGGCCACGGCCGTCCTCGGCCGCGCGCTCGGCAGTCGTGACCACCTGAATCACGCCATGCTCCAGGTCTTTGGCAATAGTATCGAAGAAGCGCCAGAACGGCACCAGGGCGCCCACCTCTTGGCCTTGGATGGCCTGGGCCGATTCCTGGAAGGCCGAGAGCATGGAGCGCTCGCCCGTGGACATATGCTTGGCCTTAACGCCGTGCTTGCGCACCTCGGTCATAACATCGGGCAGCACCTTAAACTGATAGTTCACAAACGGGTAACTAGCCGTAAAGTCGTTGCGGCTGGCGTAGCCGATCAGGTTGCTGCGCGAGCCATCGAAGCTGAACACGTTTTTGAGCACGGTGCTCTGGGCCTCGTAGTCCTGCTGGAGCTTTACCGTGGCGGCATCGTTCTTTTGCAGCACGCGGCGCTGGATAACCTCGTCCACGCTGGAGCTGGAGAGCGAAAGGCGCGTGTTAAAGCGACCCTGAATCTTGGAGAAGTCGTCGCCCACGATCATGGCCACCTCGTCGATGGCCTCCTGGCTGGTCACCATGACCCACACGCGACCACCGCAGCGGCTGCCCAGCTCCTCGACGAGCGTCTGCAACGACAGCATAAGGCTCGTGCTCATGTCGGCATCGGAGCCAATAAACTGACCCACCTCGTCGGCCATGAACAGCAGACGGAACTCGCCGCCGCACTCCTCGGCGCGCTTGTCGGCATACTGCTTGACCATCTTGGCAAAGGTATCGGCAGCGATGGCGTCGTCCTCGGTACCGTCGAACCAGTGGCGCGCGGCCTGCTCGCTCATGCCCAGGACCTCTTGCAGGGCCTCGACGATGTCGTCCTCAAAGTAGCTATAGCTCTCGCGGTCCTCGAGCCAGTTGCCGCCGCCAATGCGCTCGTAGGCAGCGCGGAACTCCTGCGTCTTACCCTTGCTGTCGATATGCTGCTCCAGGCGTGCGAGCTTTAGGTCCTCGCCAAAAAAGCCCAGGTGCTCAAAGAACACGCGCTCAAAGGCGCGCAGCAGGGCCGTGCGCGAGGTGTCGCCCTCTTTCCACTGGCCGCCCTTGCTGTCGATGTTAAACAGGATCGCCTCGGTGGGAACCTCGCAGCAACGACGAACCCGAGCGGCCACGATGGGGTCGGAAATCTTGCCATCAAAGTAATCGACGGCGCGCTTGCCGGCAATCTCATCGTTTTGCAGCAGATACGAGAGCATCTTGAGGAAGTGCGATTTACCGGAGCCAAAGAAGCCGCTGATCCACACGCCCATATTGTCGGTAGGAACATCGAGAGCCTTATCGTACGCCTCGAAGAAGTGCGCAAAATGACCCTGCAGCTCGCGCGTCACCACGTACTCGTCGAGCTCCTGGCGCACCGATTCGTCGCTGGCGTCCTGCACCTTGACGACGCCGTTGATGGAACGGTTGATGTCCTTGGAAAACAGGTCTTGGATAATCATCTGTCGCTCCTAAGAAATATCGAACGCGCGGTAGTAGTTGCTGGCGTTCTCTTTGTTGAACAACTTGAGCTGGCGGCCATCAAAGCTGCCGGGATACATGACGACGACGGGCACGGTGCCAAAATCGGCAAGCATGTCGTTGAGCAGGTTGTGCACGCGCAGTAGCGGAAAGACCTCGCCCACACCCGTGAGCAAGATCACGTCGCCGGGCTGATGCGGCTGGGTATGCTCCAAGAGGTACTGGGCAAAGCTCTTGGAGCTGCAGGGCTTCTGGAGCTCTTTAATCTGGGCCTCCGAGCCGACCTTTGCCTCACGCCGGGGAATCGCACGCAAAATACGGCGCTGCTCGCAGATATCGAGCATCACGTCGTACAGGTTAAAGACCTGCAGATTACACGGCAGCTTGCCGGCGTGGGCATCTGCCATGAGCTCGTCCACGTAGGCGCGGCACTCAAACTCCAGCGAGGGGTCGTAGCAAAACGTGTAGAAGCCGATCTCGTTACCGATGCCCTTGTTGGCCAAGAAATCCTGGTCTTGCAGGCGCTCGCGCAGCGCCTCGCGGCGATGGTCAAAGTCCTCATGTATGCGCTCGGCGCGGTTGCGCGGGCGAATATGCGGCTGGTTTATTGCCATGCCTACATCACCTGCCCGGTGAGTGCGGCCAGGGCATCCCTGTCGCCCAAGTCGCGGATGGCCTGTTCCACGTCGAGGTCGAGCAGCAGGGGCTGGAGCGTATCGGTTCGCTGCGATGCCTTAAAACCGGCGCTGCGCAGAATCTGGCGCAGGGTGCTTTTTATACGTCCTAGCGTAGCATCGGACCATTTGACGGCCTCGGCGTGCTCAACCTGAAAACGGGTGACAAACGCGTTAAGGTCAACGTCGGTAAAGTTGTAGTCGAAGCTGGCCATGCGCTCGCCAATCTCCACCTGGATGAGCTCGCGGACCATGGTGTAGCGGCACATCATGGCAAACAGGTTGGCTTGGGCCGCCTGGTCGGGCATGCCGTTGGCGATGAGGTCCATGATGCGCGTGACCGCTTGATCGGCGGTGTCTTTGTCGATACCGCGGGCAGCGCACTGCGCCTCGTCGAGCGCTACGGCATCAAAGCGGCGCAGGCACACGCGGGCGCGATCAGCGAGCATGCGCTCGGTGGGATACTGAAACAGGTTGTCGTGCTTAACGCGCGCGATGATCTCGTCGTCGCTCACGCCCTCCAGACGCAACGCGGCGACGATGCGCATCTCGGGCAGCAAAAACTGCTCGCGCGTGAGCACGCCTCCCAGCGATATTTTGTCGGTGTTATCCACAGGACACACTCCAAGGGTTCGGGCCTTTTTATTTGTATCGGGGCGATGCAAATATGCCTTCCAATGATACCGTTTAAGTACGGGGTCGTGAGGTCTAGAGAGGATAAACGAGGGGCACGCTCCCACAGACGGCAACAAATGAGAGGTGAGGCGCTTTGGCTGCGCGGCAAACGGATCGAAGTCAATTTTATTGCGCAACAAAGCCTCTGAAGCCTTGAGGTAAATATGGAGCCAAATGCAACTGGCACAGCGCCGCCCTCGCACTAGCCCTCCATCCTCCGCTATAATCAACATAGAGTTATACATATGATTCTATGTAAGGAGTTTCGTATGCCTGTCGTAAAGCCTATTTCAGATCTGCAACGCAACTTTGGTTCCATAGCAGATAGCTGCCACCAAACCAAAGAGCCCGTCTACCTAACCAAAAACGGGTCGGCATCGCTTGTCGTCATGGATGCCGAGGCCTATGACGAGCAGACGCGCGCACTAAACGCCATTCAGGAGCGCGAAGAACGCATTCAGCGAGCCATCACGCGTGGCTACGACGACTTAGTAAACGGTCGTGTGCGACCGTGGAAACAGGCCAAGGCAGATGCAGATCGCATCAGGGCGGCTCGCCATGAAATTGGATAACGCAGACGTCGAGTTCTACTCGGAGCTCGACGAACTTGATAAGCCTTTTGATGTTGTCATGACTGACGAGGCACTCTATGCCTATGCCGAGATTCCTTCGGAGCGAATCTACGCCAGAATCGGCAACCTCATCGACTTTCTAGCCGAGCATCCTTATTTTGGGGAAGAGTACGACCCCTACTATCAGGCAGCCTTTCCGCCCATTGACTGCAGGGTCTTCTTTTGCGCGCACTACGGTGTGTACTACCACGTGGATGTTGAGCAGCGAAACATCAGCATCCTGGCAATCGAGGACCATCGAAAGAACCCTTTGAGTAGATTCAAACTACTCAAGTAGCCCCCCATGTAACCATCCTGTAAATCATAGCAGCGCAGTCGAGTTTTACCGTAATGCGGTCGCGCCTGGCGCTCCACTGTGCTAAAGTATCCCGAACGTTCAAACGACTACGAGGGGAACTAGAAGATGGCACGTGTGCACAACTTCTCAGCTGGCCCGGCCGCACTGCCTACAAGCGTGCTCGCCGAGATCGCCGACGAGATGATGGACTACCGCGGTTGCGGCATGTCCGTGCTCGAGATGAGCCATCGATCTAGCATGTACCAGCAGATCATCGACGACGCCGAGACAACCCTGCGCCGCCTGCTGAGCATCCCCGACAACTACCGTGTCCTGTTTTTGCAGGGCGGCGCCACGCTGCAGTTTGCGGGCATCCCCATGAACCTCATGCGCCGCGGCCGCGCCGGCTACGTCGTGACCGGCAACTTTGCCAACAAGGCGTACAAGGAGGCCGCCAAGTACGGCGAGGCCGTGCTGCTCGCGAGCTCCGAGGACACCAATTTCGACCGCATTCCCACCATGGCCGACGTCAACGCGCGCATTGCCGCCGAGGCCGCGGGCGACGGGCTCGACTACGTCTACATCTGCCAGAACAACACCATCTTTGGCACCATGTACCACGAGCTGCCCGCTTGCGGCGATGTGCCGCTGGTCGCCGATGTCTCGAGCTGCTTTCTGTCGCAGCCGCTCGACGTTGAGCGCTACGGGCTCATTTACGCCGGCGCGCAGAAAAACGCCGGTGCCGCGGGCGTGACCGTGGTTATCGTGCGCGACGACCTCATCGCCGATGGCCCCGCCTTTGCGCAGACGCCGCAGTACATGGACCTTAAGACCCAAGCCGCCAAGGGCTCCATGCTCAACACGCCCAACACCTTTGGCATCTACGTGTGCGGCAAGGTATTCCGCTGGGTGGAGCAAGCCGGCGGACTAGCCGCCATGGCCGAGCGCAACTGGGCCAAGGCCAACCTGCTCTATGACCTGCTCGAGCACAGCGAGCTGTTCCATGGCACCACGCAGGCCGGCAGCCGCTCCATCGCCAACGTCACCTTCCGCACCGGCGACGCCGATCTCGACGCGGCCTTTGTCGCAGGCGCGGCCGAGCACCAGATTCAAAACGTCAAGGGCCATCGCCTGGTGGGCGGCATGCGCGCGAGCGTCTACAACGCCGTAACCATGGAAGATGTGCAGGCACTGGCCTCGTACATGAAGGACTTCGAAGCGCAGCATAGTTTGAGTCCGCGATCTAACTAGCCCGCAACCCGCGGGCCGACCAGCCACTTCAAATCACTTGTTATAAACAAACCCGCTAAGGAGTTTTTCATGCGCAAGATCAAAACCATCGACGACATTACCAAAGACGGCAAGGTCGAGTTTGGCGAGGGCTACGAGTTTGTGGGCACCGCCGAGGAGGCCGACGCCATCCTGATGCGCTCCACCGACCTGCACGGCTACGAGCTGCCCGAGGGCATCCGCGCCATCGCCCGCTGCGGCGCCGGCGTCAACAACATCCCCATCGAGGAGTACGCCAAGAAGGGCGTCGTCGTCTTTAACTCCCCCGGCGCCAACAGCAACGCCGTCAAGGAGCTCGTCCTGGGCATGCTGGTGCTCTCGAGCCGCGGCGTGGTGCAGTCGATGAACTGGGTGCGCGACAACGCCGACGACCCCGAGATTCAGGTCGATGCCGAGAAGGCCAAGAAGGCCTTTGTGGGCCGTGAGCTCAAGGGCAAGCGCATCGGCGTCATCGGTCTGGGCAACGTGGGCTCCAAGGTCGCCAACGCCTGCGTCGACCTGGGCATGGACGTCTACGGCTACGATCCGTTCATTTCCGTCGAGCACGCATGGGTACTGAGCCGCGAGGTGCAGCGCGTGGGCACGCTCGAGGACCTCTGCCGCGGCTGCGACTACCTCACCGCGCACGTGCCCAGCAAGGCCGACACCATCGGCATGATCAGTACCGAGCAGATCGACCTGCTGGCCCCGGGCGCCGTGCTCATCAACTACGCGCGCGAGACCATCATTGACGAGGACGCCGTCGACGCAGCCCTGCGCGCGGGCAAGCTGAGCTGGTTTAGCTGCGACTTTGCCACGCCCAAGACCGTCAAGATGCCCAATACGTTTATCACCACGCACTCGGGCGCCGGCACCGGCGAGGCCGAGGCCAACTGCGCCGATATGGCCATCAGCGAGCTCAAGGACTACCTGGAGAACGGCAACATCGCGCACAGCGTCAACTACCCCGCCTGCAGCATGGGCAAGGCGCGCGCCGCAAGCCGCATTGCCTGCCTGCATGCCAACGTGCCCAACATGATCGGCCAGATCACGGCGATCCTGGCCAAGGACAACGCCAACGTGCAGCGTATGACCAACGAGTCTGCCGGCGAGAACGCCTACACCATGTTCGACACCGACGAGCACCTGGACAGCAGCACCATCGAGGCGCTCAAGCAGATTCCTTCGATGTATCGCGTGCGCGTGATCAAGTAGCGCCGGCGCCAAGCCTGCCAGACAGGCAATGAAGCTCATTCGGCCCCCGTTTTCGCGAAACGGGGGCCGATTTCGTTGCTCCGGCCGGTTTTGAAAATGCTACCCAGAATAAGTTTTTTCGGATAATCGACAGTCATGCCTAAATCACTGAGCGCACCTGCTTTGATAAACACCTTTATCAGTGGTTTTAGTAGGTAAAAATCGATCTCTATATGCCAAATTTAAGTTGACTGTCCATTTTCCGAAATAACTTGTTCTGGGTAGCGTTTTTAAAGCCTATTTCAAAGACCCACTGAAGCCTTTTCGTAACCAAACCCTAGCTCACGCGACCGTTTTCCACCCGCACGGCTACATTCCCGCCCAATCGATAAAAATCTCCTCACGAAGCCGCCGTTCGAGCTCCTGCTGCCGCGGCGTCTTGTCTTTCAACGGCACATCGAGATAGGACATGATGAGTTCCATCACCACGCGGAAGGCATCGGAGTCGACCAGCTGACCATAGGTCATCAGAACGACAGGATATCCCATCGCTTGAAGGGCCGTCGTTCGATCGGAGTCCGAGATCTTGGATTCTATGGATCCGTGAATGGCTTTGCCTTGGCATTCAACCAGGCACTCTCTGCTGCCGTCCTTATTTGACAGCAGGATATCGGCGTAGCGCCTATCAAGCCCCGAAATCAGGCGGGCGCTGCGCGTCATGCGAATCTCGACGTTATTGGTAAGGCGCAGCCCTTCGCCGCCGCGCAACCTCGTAAGGCCAAACAGCATCGAAGCCTGGACCTCGAGCGGCGATGCCACAACCCCCGTAATGCATTTCGCGGCACGCGTGAACGATTTAGCACCGCGGAGCCCCTGGATCTTATCAACGTACTCGGTTAGTTCTGAGAGCTCAATCAAGGGCGGTCGTTTCCACAAATCCGTTGGATTCCCCGAGACATCCTTTACGTTTTCCCAGCCCGACCGTGCGTCACCCCACCGGCTCCCATACGCCTGCTCAAGTGCCGACTTTACCTGAGGCGCAATCTTGCACACGGCAAAGGTGCCGCACATCTCATACATGCACATGATCAGGCGCTCATTTGAGACCGAGGAAGCCAGGGTCAGCAGGGTAAAGAGCGGGGACGAAACATCAAGGCCAAACTCTGTCTGCCGCACGGAGCCAAACGGCCTCTCCCCGTTCCAAACATGCCTGACAATTCGACCGCCCTTACGCCCGCAGAGGCCCTGCGCCAACACGTGTAACGGAGTGCCCAGGAAATACTTGACAAGCGGATGCTCACAAAGATGCTCCCTGCGCGGATCGTCCGCAGAATCGGGCAGGTCCGGCATTATTGCCAAGACCTGCGGAGGTATCCGGTGATACCGAAAGGCAGATATGTCGCACAGCATGTCATCCATAAAGGCTACGTACCCACTGCGCCGTTTGTGAGCCTGCCCAGACGCCAAACGCGATGGCTCGGCCTGTGAACGGTTAATACTGCTACGCACACGTCGCGAATCCTCCAGGTGGCTTACAATCGGTTTTGGAAGCAAACTGATTGTGAGGTCACATATGGTTGATGAGAACTTTGCCTGGCGGCTTACGCAGGAGCTCGTGAAGATTGATAGCTCGGACCCGGGCGCCTACGAAGGAGAGATCGAACACTTCATTAAGAGGCTCATTGAACAGCAGCTGGCGCAGCTTGATAGTCCTGCACTCGATGCCGTGCAGGTTGCAGAGCTCGAAGTACTCCCCGGGCGCCGCAACCTTATGGTCACCGTGCCGGGTGTGAGCGACGAGGCGCGACTCGTCTACATCTGCCATATGGATACCGTCACCCTAGGAGATGGCTGGAACGCGGACACGCCGCCACTCGGGGCGACCGTGCGCAACGACAAACTCTATGGCCGCGGCGCCTGCGACATGAAGGGCGGCCTGGCTTGCGCCATTACCGCACTTGTCCACGCACTCGAGCGCGTGGCGGCAGAGGGCGAGCTGCCCCACCGCGGCTTCTCGCTTATTTGCTCGGTTGACGAAGAGGACTTTATGCGCGGCTCCGAGGCGGCCATCGATGCCGGCTGGGTCGGCTCGCGCGAATGGGTGCTGGACACCGAGCCCACCGACGGACAGATTCAGGTGGCGCACAAGGGTCGCACGTGGTTCGAGATCGAGATGACCGGCGTCACGGCGCATGCGAGCCAGCCCTGGAAGGGAGCGGATGCCGTCGCCGCCATGGCCGAGGCCGTCTGTGCGCTGCGCCATGCGTTCGCGGCGCTGCCCGTGCATGAGGAGCTGGGGGCTTCGACCATCACGTTTGGACAGATCGAGGGCGGCTACCGCCCCTATGTCGTGCCCGACCGCGCCAAGGTCTGGGTCGATATGCGCCTGACGCCGCCGACCGATACGGCCGCCGCGACGCGCATGGTAGAGCAGGCCATCGCCGACGCCGAAGCCGCAATCCCCGGTTGCCATGGAAGCTATACCGTGACAGGCGACCGCCCCGCCATCGAGCGCGATCCGGTCTCTCCCCTTCTAGCCGCGCTCAAGCGTGCCGCCGATGACGTGACAGGTGCGGACACGACCGTCGGCTTCTTTACCGGCTACACCGACACTGCCGTCATTGCCGGCAAGACGGGTAACCGCAACTGCATGAGCTATGGCCCAGGCTCGCTCGCGCTCGCCCATAAGCCCAACGAATATGTGCCCCACGCCGATATCGTTCGCTGCCAGCGGGTGCTGATCGCGCTCGCCGACAACACGCTCTGGGGCGCGAATAGCCAAGTTGGGGCATAATAAGCCGCAAACAAACCGACTCGCGCGTTAGGACTGTCCATGAAAGCTCTTCCGTTTCCCTGCATCCGCCCGGCTCAGGACCGTGCGCTCGAGGCGCTGCCGCAGATGGGCGACATCCTGAGCGGCAACGACACCCTGCGCGGTGCGATTGCCGATGGGCTCATGCTCAAGGATCCGGGTGCGGCGTATTACGTGTACGAATGCTCCGGAGAGCCAGGGCGCGTGACGGGCGTTGTGGCAATTTGCCCGGTCGGCGTGCTGACGGGTAGCGACGAGGCCGCCGCCGCGCGCGTCGACGCACTCGCCGCCGCGCGCGCGATCGCCGAGCTCAAGGTGCAGCCGCGCCCCGTGTCGGTCGCCTACGAAGCCTCGCCCGTCATGGATATCATCCTTGGCGCCGCCAAAGAGGGCGCGTCGCTCTATGCCGTCACCGACCCCGCCGGCATTACGCATCGCGTATGGGAAGTCAAGCGCGAGGACGCTGTTGCCGCCATCCGAGCCATGCTCGATCAGGCACCGGAGCCGGCGCCGGCCGATGACCCCGCCTACGCCGCCGCTCTGACCGGGGCGTCGCAGTTGCTGGCCGATGAGGCCCGCGCAGCCGGCACCTACACGGGCAAAGAGCCGTTCAACTTTACCGTGGCCGTGCTGTTCCCCGCCGCGCAGGTCAGCGGCGGCGCGCCGCAGGTTCCGACGGGTCTGCTCACTCACCAGATCTCACGGTTCTAACGGGGCCTAAACGCCCAGCACAAAGACTCGGCGGCTCAACAAGCAAGGGGCGGGGTTGCATGCGCATGCATCCCCGCCCCCTTCGCATCGAGCAATTATGTCGGCGATCCGCATCGCCGCGCCCGCGCTACCCGCGCTGCGGGCCCGCTGCCGCCACGAGCGGCTCTAGCCCCAGCTCACGCGCGTAATCCTCCTGCGTAAAGACTTCGACCAGTTCAAACGTATCGGATTCGTCGTCAAACGCAAAATGCAGTACCGAACAGTTGCCCAACACGCGCTCGCGCTCGTCGGCCGTCGCCCCCCTAGAGTGGTCCAAAAACTCCTTGATGGCCGAGGCATGGCTCACCGCGAGCACGCACGAATGGTCCGGGCGTCGCATAAGATCGGTCAACGTCGTCACCATGCGCTCACGTACCTGCATCTGGCCCTCACCGCCAAACTGACGATAAAAGTCACGCCACGGACGCTCGGGCATCAGCATCACGCGCTCGGCCTCAAAGTCGCCAAAGAACCACTCGCGCAGGCCATCCAGACGCTCGTAGGCAAGGCCCGGCCACAGGCTGGCGATAGTCTGCTCGGTGCGGTGCAGCGTCGAGGTGTAGGCGTGATCGGGCTCAACGCCACGCGCACGCAAGAACATACCGGCACGCGCCGCCTGCTCGCAGCCCAACTGCGTGAGCGGCGAATCGCTCCATCCCTGAATAATGCGTTTAAGGTTGAATATCGTCTGTCCATGACGGACCAGATACAAATCTTTGTTCATAGGGGTCCTTTCGTTCGTTACCAATCAAGGAGCGAAAACGCCCCGTCGCAATAGCCAAAATGAAGCACGGCACCGTTGTCGGGCTGCTCTCCCCCGCCGCTCACGCATTTAAGAAACTCCTGGCAGGCAGAGCCATGAGAGATCACAAGCACACGATCGTGCTGCGGTCGGGCCATAATACGGGACAGCGCCGCGACCATGCGCGCCCGAAGCTCGCCTTCCGACTCGCCACCAAAGGCCACCGGATAATCGCCCCAGGGCTGCGGCGGCATATCGCGATTTGATGTGCCCTCCAGCGTGCCCAGGCGCCACTCGCGCAAATCATCGACCGGCTCTATGGGAAGATCCTCGCCAACGATCAGCTCGGCCGTGTGGCGCGCCCGACCCAACGGAGACGTATACGCGTGGTCAAAGGAGATGCCGCGCGCCTCAAACGCCGCGCGCGTCGCCAGTGCCTGCTCGCGCCCGCGCTCCGTGAGCGGCGAGTCTTGCCAGCCCTGCAAAATGTTCTGCACGTTAAGCTCGGTCTGCCCATGCCGAACCAAATACAGATCGGACACACGCCCTCCCCTCGCACCACCACAAAGGGGACAGGCACCTTTGTGGTGGTTTGCCGCCGGATCGCGCCGCAACGACGCAACTACACCAGCACGTCGGCAAGCGGACGCTTGGGCACGTGATGCACCTGCGCCTCGTCGCGCCAGTAATTAATAGAACCGTCGGGGTTGGAATCGATCGCGTCGATAACCTGGGTCTCGGCCGGCACGCCAAAAGCCATGATCAGCTTGAGCTCGTACTTGTCGTTATCGAGCCCCATCACATCGATCGTGCGGGGCGTAAAGGCCTTGAACATGCAAGCCGCCACCTCGGGCGTTGCGCTGCGCGCGGCGAGCATCATCGTCTGAGCCGCGATGCCCGTGTCGACCTCGGTGATAGGCGCGGCGGGTTTGCCGGGAACGGTGCGCTCGGCAAGAATTGCAATGTAGCCGGTCGGACGCTCGCCCTCGGCAGGACCCGGCCAGTCCTTGAGCGCCCCGGCCCATGCAAGCTCGTCAAACACGCGAGCGCAGTCCTCGGCACCGCTCACCACATGAAAACGCAAGCGCTGGGCATTGGCGCCACAGGGGACCAGGTGCGCCAGCTCTGCCAGCTCGAGCAAAAACTCGCGCGGCACGCGCATGGACTCGTCAAAACGGCGGCATGTGCGGGCGCGACGGACCAGCGCATCAAACGCATCCAGGCCAAGCTTTTCGCAACCCTGCTTTGCCATCGACTCGGCGCTCGAAGGCGCCGCGGGAACAGCTTCGTTCATAGGGACCCCCAATAAAAGCCAATTGTTCTTAGGAAAATCTAACCTAAAACGCAGGCAATAACGAACAGAGCTGCAATGTTCTACACCTGTTGAATAGAAAATCGCGACGTGGGGAACAACGGTAACAAATCGGGGCCTTTGAGTTGCGTTTCGCCCTCCCCGGCCCATACGCCAGCGCCTTTAGGCGATACTGGTTGTAACGATCGCGGCTTACGCCGCACGGAAAGGAGGCCTCATGGGCATCTTTAAGAATGACGACCAGCAATCGAGTCTGTTTGGATTTGACGAGAAAAGCATGGCAGGCAAGGCGATTAAAGCCGTGCGCTGGATCTACGCCGCCACGGGTGTCATCGCGCTCATCGCCGGCATCGCGCTGCTGTTTGCACCCGCTAAGACCCTCGTCTTTTTGACGACCGTACTGGGCTTCTACTTTGTGATCACGGCTGGCGTCAGGCTGTTCACCGCCATTTTTGAGCCGCTGCTGCCCGCCGGCTGGCGCGTCACGAGCATCCTCGCCAACCTGCTCATCATCTTGGGCGGCGTGGTGATCCTGCGCAACCAGGCACTTTCGACCGCGACGCTCAGCACGCTTGTGGTGGTCGTGGCCGGCTTTGGCTGGATTGTCGAGGGCATCATGTCGATTCTGGAGTCCGAGCTTTCTTCCAACCGTGCCCTCGCCATCCTGAGCGGCGCGCTCTCCATCATCGCCGGCGTGTTCGTGTTCATCTATCCGTTGTGGTCGGCAAAGATGCTCGTCATCTTTACCGGCGCTGCACTCCTGGTGTTTGGCGTGACGCTGGTTATTCGCGCTATCCGCTTTGGCAAGCTGGTGCACTAGATGCCGAGAACGCTGTTTATTGATGCCGACGCCTGCCCGGTCACGCGTGAGTCGATCGACTGCGCGCGACGGGCGGGTGTTGCCGTGGTTGTCGCCGGCAACAGCACGCAAAACCTGGAGCGGCACATTCGCCGTGACGACCCACGCGATGCCGAGCACGCGCGACGTGGCTTTTGGGTCACAACGCTCGACGTGAGCGTAGGCGCCGATAGCGCCGACTTTGCCATTATCGAGCGTCTGCAGGCAGGCGATGTGGTCGTGACACAGGACATTGGCCTGGCGAGTATGGTGCTCGGTCGCGATGCCGCTGCCATCGGCGTGCGCGGGCGCGTGTACGACAAAGCCACCATCGATATGCAGCTGTTTATTCGTCACGAAGAAAAGAAGGTGCGCCGCGCCGGCGGTCGCACCCGTGGACCGGCAGCCTTCACCAGCGAAGACCGCGCCCGCTTTAAGCGCAACCTCACCGACCTGCTGCGCTAACCAAGGTAGACTTTTGGGACATGCCTAAAAATCTACCTTTTTGTTTTGGCGATTGGCGCGCATCCAACGCCGGTCATGGCGGTAGATGTTTGAGGCATGCCCCAGTTTTTACGGGATACCTCAAACATCTACTTAGAGGCCAAAGGCGGAAAGGATAAGGCCCCAGCCCGCGCCGATGACGTACATCATGACCAGGAACACGACGTTTTCGCGGGCGCTGCGGTTGGTGCGGAACAGTACCAGGTAACCCACGCCGGCAGAAATGAGCGTGCCGGCGAGCATCGGTGCCAGCTGCAGCGCGCCTTCCAGATACAGCTGCGTAATGACCACGCTCGCCGAGCAGTTGGGAATGAGGCCGACAAGCGCCGAACCCAGGACAGCGAGCGTCTCGTTGCCGCGCAGGAACTGCTCGATCGCGGACTCGCCGAAGGTCTCGAGCACGGCGACCAGAATCAGCGTCACCAGGAAAATGAATACCGAAACCTGTACGGTGTGCGAAATCGCGCTGCGGATAATCGACAGGACGGGCGCGCCTTTGTGTGAGTGGGAGTGACCGTGGTGGTGTTCGTGCTCGCCCTCGTGTCCGTGGTCGTGGCCATGTCCGTGGTCACGCTCGTCCTCGTCTTCATCACAACCGCAATGATCGCGCTCGCACAGCTCATGGATGTGGTCGGCGCTCACGCCCGCCTCGGCCACCTCGTCGATGATGTCACCGCCGCTGTGATCGTCATGCGCGCAGTTAACGTGCGCCGGATTGGCAACGGTTCCCAACACGGTACGGCGGATCGCCGCATGAGCACGGGCGTTGCGACGCAGGCCGCGAATGGCGGCATCCACGATAAAGCCCGTGACCAGCGCGATCAGCGCCTTCGAAGCCAAAAGCATCGCCATAGTCTGCACGGGAACCTGCTCGGCAAGTAGCAGTGGCAACATCTCGTCGGAGGTCGAGAGAAACACCGCCACCAGGGTGCCCAACGTCACGACGCGACCGGCGTACAGCGTTGCCGCCATCGCCGAAAAGCCACACTGCGGCACCATGCCCAGCAACGAGCCAACCACGGGGCCAGCGGCGCCGGCACGCTTGATGGCGCGGTTGACGCGATTGCCCGCCACATGTTCCAGCGTCTCGAGGGCCAGATATGTCACCAACAAGAACGGCACCAGCGAGAGCGTGTCCTTGCCGGCGTCGAGCAAAATATCAATCAGCAAATCCATGACGGATGGAACCTTTCGTGTCTTTCGGCAGCATTGTAAAAGTCCTAGCGGTCAACTAGGGTATTGTAGTTGTCCTAGGCGTGATGCCAATAGTTGCCTGTGGTAAACTATCATCTCGCCACATCTCAATGACCCCGAGCCGCACGACGCGGCCCGTCCAAGGAGCAGTATATGAACGTTTCGCAAGCACTCGAATACGAGCGCCAGCCGTTTATCCCCATGTTCATCTATGGCGATCACGCTGCCATGGAATCCGAGCGTCAAAAAGGCGAAGAGGCCCTCAAGGTGCTCGAGACCGAGTACTTTACCGCCGAGGTCGACCCTGGCTTCGACTTTGCCACCGTGCGCGACCTGGCCGACCGCAACCGCGACCTATGCGACCAGATTGGCGAGGCGCGCCTGCGCAACGTGACGCCCGCGACGCTTTCGCGCGGCCTGTCCGACGCCGATACCTGCGCCGCCATCGGCAAGATGCAAAAGCGCACCGCCGCGTCCGTCATGCGCGAGATCCGCGGCGACCGCGATGCGCTCGGCGTGGCGTACGCCCGCAAGCCCATCCAGGGCACGGTGCTCGGCATCGACATCGAGACCACCGGCCGTGCACCCGAGCGCGGCTACATCATCAACGTGGGCTGGGAGATCATGGAGCTCACCAGCGACGCCGTCCCGCACGACGCCGAGGCACACTACTGCGGCCTGCCCGATATCTACCGCGGCGAAGATGTGCCGCTATCGAATATCCATCACATCACCTGGGACGACATCGACGGCAAAACGCCCTTCCGCGAGAACAAGGAGCTGCAAAAGCAGCTGCTCAAGCTCATGAAGAAATACCCGTACATGGCGCACAACGCCGCCTTTGAGGACAGCTGGTTCAAGATCCATCTGGACGGCTATGCCGAGGCGCGCCGAGCCGGCAAGATTATCGTCATCGACTCGCGCCAGATCTGCCGCAGCCTGGACGCCGACGTGCGCTCGCTCCCCCGCGAGTCCGCACCCGCCGCACTCGAGAACTGGGCACGCCGTCGCGGCACCCTCGCGCCCGACGCCAACGAGCAGCACCTGGGCCTCGACGACACCGACCTCATGCTCCGCACGGTGCAGGCCGAGTTCAACCTCAAGAACCTGTTTGCCAAGTAGATTGCCAAGCAGAGGCGCCATTCGCGAGCAATACTTGCCGGACCATAGCGCCCGGCGCAAAAGCGACACGCCGAGGCGCCCCCCTCAAGCGACGCAAAAACGGGCCGATGTCCAAGCGGATATCGGCCTGTTTTTCGCGCCGTACAACATGGCCCTCCAGCCCCCGATGTCTAGCCGCCGCATAACCAAGTACTTCATCTGCGTATGTTCAAGCCAAATTGCACATTTTTGTTGACGCCGCCTTTGCATCAAAACGATGCTGACCAGCATCAGTTGTGGAGGTCTGCGTAGCCAGCGAGCTGCGACAATGCTCCAAATAGCATCTTTCTCCATCATTGGCGTCAAGCGCTTGGACAGCTTTTGTTATGCCGCGCCATTTTGCCTTGGCATTCATTGCGAGCCCCGCTGCCTGGTCTGCCATGCTATCTGTATGAGTATCGTACTTTCACATAACACGGCAAAAGCGGTCTACCAAGCCGCATACTCGGTATCCGCAATTGGCACCGAGCCCTGCAGCCCTGCCAAGATCTACGGGGCGCGCCCCAGCAAGGATCTGCTCGACTCTGCCGCCGACTGGCTCGCCAGGCACAACGTCGCTCTGGATAACGATGCCCCGCTCGATACAACGGTGTTCGAGCGCGCAAACGTGCGCAGCATGACGGGCTGCAAGTGCCACGTATCATCCAAGCGATTCGCGGGCTCGCGCTTTATCAAGCTTGCCGACGACATCTATATTGTCGGCGTCGAACTCTGCGCGCTTCAGGCCGCAACCTATCTTCCCTTTCGAGAACTTGTGGAGTACTACTTCGAACTGTGTGGAGCCTATTCCCTTGGGCACGATGCCTCGACATCCTATACCGAGCGCTTCGCACTCACCTCGACTTCGAGCCTTAAACATTTCTTTAACTCCCTCATCGACTGCAAGGGCCTCGAACTTGCCCGAAAAGCCATCCAATGCGTGCGGGACGGATGCCGATCGCCGATGGAAACGGCGTTTGTCATGATGCTCACGCTACCCAGGCGCGAGGGCGGTCTTGGCATTAGCGAGATCGAGACCGACTACGAAGTAAAGGTCACAGCTGCTGCAAAGAATCTCACGCGGCGCGAAAAGTTCTATATGGATGCATATCTCAAGCGGTCCCGAACCGACATCGAATACAACGGATTTCAGCACGATGCCGAAGAAGACCGCGCCATTGACGAAGAGCGCAAGAACGCGCTGGCGTCCATGGGCTACGGAATCATTACCGTCAGTCGCTATTCCTTTATGCACGCCAGCGCCTTCGCCAGGGTTATGGAGGCAATCCAGCGAAAGGAGGGCATTCGCCCATCGCGCCTGCCCAAAGATTTCGCAATCAAGCAAGAAGAGCTGCGACAATTTGTGCTCAGGAGATTTATCGAGGAAAAGAAGCGTATTGAGGAGCTCCTCCGTCAAGACGCAGCGCAGGGTAATGCACTTGAGCTCGAGCGCGCAGTGCTCGAGGGCATCTCGCTGGACGACCCGACGATCAACAATGTCCCGGCCATCGACGACATGCAAGTCATCGAGCTGGATTGCCCGGAGTTCGCCCAAACAAGCACCTCCACACCCGAAGGCAGGGTGTACGGGGCCAGAACAGAGGCGGACTGACAGGGTGGGTACCCCGGCGACGTGCAAAAACGGGAGTTTTCAGCAGAGCCGAGTATCCGAGGGCGGCCGAATTGCCCCATTTTGCACCGAAGCCGCTGTTTTCGATGTAAGTTAGGCAACAGCTGGGGAATATCTATTGCCATTTGCACTCCAGTAAAGCCCTGTGGCGGCAAACGACGCCGTATCATGCAATAAATAACCCCTCGTCGATGCTGAAAACTCCCCTTTTTGCACGTCGCTAGGGTACCCACGTTGGCATCGGCGGCCTTATCAGCACCAACCAATGCCCTTAGCCGCCTCTGGGGCCAATCGACAGCAAAAAATTTTGCAAATTATATTGACATATGAACATGCGCTCATATACTCGGAAGTAAGTTATATGAGCACATGTTCATATGAAAGGATATTGCAATGAGCGAACACGCCGATGAAATAAGGACCGACATCGACACCGCCATCGTGCCCGACATCCCCACCACTTGCTCGCCCGAGGACCTTCCCGACGAGGAGCTGCTGTACGACCTTGCCGACTTGTTCAAGGTTTTCAGCGACACCACGCGTATCAAGATCCTCTACGCTCTCATGGGCCGCGAACTCTGCGTGGCCGACATCGCCGAGGCGACTGCGACCTCGCAGTCCGCGGTGTCGCACCAGCTGCGCACGCTCAAACAGTCGCACCTGGTTAAATTCCGGCGCGACGGGCGCAACATCCTCTACTCGCTCGCCGACGATCATGTCTACACCATGCTCAACCAAGGCATGAGCCACATCTGCGAATAGCGACCAACCACGGTACCAGCGCGGTCTGCACCCAAGCCGCAAATACAGGGAAAGGAACCCATCATGAAAAAGCAGTTCAAGCTCGACGAGATCGACTGCGCCAACTGCGCGCGTAAGCTTCAGGACGAACTCGCCAAGCTCGAGGGCGTCAAATCCGTTTCGGTCAACTTTATGACCCAGAAGCTGACGCTTGAGGCCGACGACGCTGAGTTCGACGAGGTCCTTGATCGCGTCGTGGAGTTCACCGCCGACGCCGAGCCGGACTGCGAGATCATTCTCTAGCCTGCGCATACGCTGATACGCAAGGCCGCGCTTCTCGCGGCCTTTGTCGCGATGTTATATGAGCGGGTGTTCATACATTCAAATGGGAGGATACGAGTCATGGCCACCGCCGACCCCAAGAAGAAAAAGAAGAAGCGCAAGAAAAAAGAGTCACTCGAGCATAAACGCAACCGCATCCTGGTAGCGCTGGGTATTTTTGTCGTGGTGTACGCCCTCGATGAGCTCGGCGCCCTCACCGCCACATTCGGCACCCCAGGCAACATCTACGCCAGCTTTGTGCTGTTCCTCGTGCCGTTTTTGATTGCCGGCTACGACGTGCTCCAAAAGGCATTCAATAACATCCGCCGCGGCAAGGCGTTCGACGAGAGCTTTCTCATGGCCGTCGCGACCATCGGCGCGTTTGCCACGGTGCTCTTCCCCGATACCGATCCGCACATGGCCGAAGGCGCCGCCGTTATGTTGTTCTACCAGGTCGGCGAGCTGTTCCAGGCCTACGCCGTGGGCAAGAGCCGCAAGTCGATCAGCGCCATGATGGACATCGCGCCCGATTACGCCAACGTTGAGCAGGCTGACGGCACGCTCGAGCAGGTCTTTCCCGATGACATCGCCGTCGGCACCGTCATTGTCATCAAGCCCGGCGAGCGCGTGCCCATCGACGGCGTTATCGTCGAGGGCGTAACCCAGCTCGACACCGCCGCCCTCACCGGCGAGTCAGTCCCCCGTACCGCCAAGACCGGCGACGATATCATCAGCGGCTGCATCAACATGACGGGTCTTATCCGCGTGCGCACCACCAAACCCTTTGGCGAGTCCACCGTCGCGCGCGTCCTGGAGCTTGTGGAAAACGCCAGCGAGAAGAAAGCACGCACCGAAAACTTCATCACACGGTTCGCCCGCGTCTACACGCCCGCCGTCACCGGCGCGGCAGCGGTGCTCGCGCTCGGCGGCGGCCTGGTGACCGGTGCCTGGTCCGATTGGATCCTGCGCGGCCTGACCTTCCTCGTCGTCAGCTGCCCGTGCGCACTCGTGATTAGCGTGCCGCTGAGCTTCTTTGGCGGCATCGGCGGCGCGTCCAAGCTGGGAGTTCTCATCAAGGGCTCCAACTACCTCGAGGCGCTCGCCGATGTGGATACCGTCGTCTTCGACAAAACCGGCACGCTCACCAACGGCACGTTCTCGGTCGTCGCGGTGCACCCCGAGGGCGGCTATACCGAGCAATCGCTGCTTGAAGTCGCAGCCCTCGCCGAGTCGTTCTCCGACCACCCCATCGCGCAGTCGGTGCGCGCCGCCTTCCAGGGCCAACTCGACCCCAAGCGTGTATGCGAATCCGCCAACGACGCGGGCCACGGCGTGACGGCGAACATCGACGGCAGGCACGTCGTCGTCGGCAACGCCAAGATGCTCGCCGCGTCCGGCGTTGAAACACCGGACTGTGAGGTCGTCGGCACTATCCTCCATGTGCTGGTCGATGACGTCTATGCCGGTCACATCGTAATTGCCGACACCGTCAAAGCCGATGCCGAGCAAACGATTCGCGAGCTGCACGCCGCCGGCGTCAAGCGCACCGTCATGCTCACGGGAGACCGCGAGGAAGTGGCCGCCGCCGTGGCCAATCAGCTGGGAGTCGATGAGTTCCACGCGCAGCTTCTGCCAGGTGACAAGGTCGAGCGCGTCGAGGCATTGCTGGCGACCGAATCGGGCAAGGGCAAGCTCGCCTTTGTGGGCGACGGTATCAACGATGCGCCCGTGCTCACCCGTGCCGATGTGGGCATTGCCATGGGCGCCATGGGCTCCGACGCCGCAATTGAGGCCGCCGACGTTGTACTCATGGACGACAAGCCGTCCAACATTTCCCGTGCAATCCGCGTGGCTCGCAAGACCATGACGATTGTTTGGCAGAACATCATCTTTGCACTGGGTATTAAGATGCTGATTCTGGTACTTGCGGCACTGGGCATTGCCAACATGTGGCTCGCCGTCTTTGGCGACGTAGGCGTGGCGATCATCGCCATCCTGAACGCCATGCGCGCGATGGGTGTCAAGAACCTGTAGCATACGTGGCTTTCCGGCCGGGCGACGCGGCACACCACGCGCAAGGGGCGTCCCCAACTGCCGGCAGAAAAGGAACGTCCCCAAGTGCCGAGCCGCAGCTATAGCAGCCCAAAGTGCTTTGCGGCGTTGTAAATTCCGTCGTCGTCCACGGCGGTCGTCACGTAGCTCGCCGCAGCCTTTACCGTGTCTTGCGCGTTGCCCATGGCCACGCTCGTACCCACGGCGGCAAACATCGACAGGTCGTTCTCGCCATCGCCAAAGGCGATCGCCTCGCTCGCGTCGATGCCCAGGCGCTCCAGCGTCGCCGCCACACCCAGGTCCTTGCCGCCGTTGGCCGGAATAATGTCGCAGAACAGGTCGCACCAGCGCGTGGTGAGCGAATGCGACACGGCATCGGTCACGATATGCTCGTCGGCAGGATCCACAAAGGCGCAAAACTGGTAAACCGGCGCATCGAAGGCGTGCTCAAACGGCTCCTCGTGGTAGACGATTCCCGCGTTGCTACCGGCCGTCACCACGCGCTCGGACAGGCGGTTCACAAACGAGTTCTCGCCCTGCATGCACAGTGAGTCATAGCGTCCCTCGGCCACCTGGTCCACAATCACCGCAACGTCGTCCGGATCAATCGGGCAGCTGCGGTAGACGCCCTCGGCATCAAAACAGTGCTGGCCCGAAAGCGTAATATACGCATCCCAACCCAAGTCGAACAGCCAATCCGGCATCTGGTAGGTCGGACGGCCTGTGGCGATCACGCACGCGATCCCCTGCTCGTGAAAGCTGTCGAGCACTTGCTGCGCCGACGCCGGAATCCGGTGCGTCTTAAAGCTCAGTAGCGTGCCGTCGATATCGAAAAACGCGGCTTTGATCATCCTCGTCTACTCCTCGCCCTCGAGCTTCTCGCTCGCCTCGAGCCACGCCATCTCCAGCTCGTCCATAGCGGCGTGAGCCTCGTCGATCTTTGCCTGCTGCTCGCCCAGCGCCGTGTAGTTGGTGGGGTCGACCTGAGCCATCGCGGCCTCGGCCTCCTCCACGCGAGCGCGCTGCGTCTCCATCTTGCGCTCGAGCGAGCTCACCTCGCGGCGGAGCTTCTGGCGCTCGGCATTGGAAAGGCCATTGGGCTGACCGCTCGCCTTGGGCTTTTCGGCCGCAGCTGCCGCGGCACCGGTGTCAAACGTGCCGGTCTTGGCACTCGGCGCACCCACGGGCTCGCCCTCGGCGGTGGCATTGCACAGGCGCAGGTACTGGTCGACGCCGCCGGGCATATGCGTCAGGTGACCATCGAGCAGCGCCCACTGCTGGTCGGTCACGCGCTCCATCAAAAAGCGGTCATGCGTTACCAGAATCAACGTGCCGGGCCAACCATCGAGCAGGTCCTCGACAATCGCCAACATGTCGGTATCCAGGTCGTTGCCGGGCTCGTCCAGGATGAGCACATTGGGCTCGTCCAGGATCGTCAGCAGCAGCGACAGGCGACGGCGCTGTCCGCCCGAAAGATCGCCGATACGACTCCAGAGCTGCTGCGTCGTAAAGCCCAGACGCTCGCAGAGCTTCTCGGGCGAGGTCTCCTTGCCATCGATAACGTAGTACTTCTTGTAGTTGCTGAGCACCTCGCGGATCGTGTCGCCCATGTAGGGCTCGAGCTCCTCGAGCTGCTGCGACAGCACGCCAAAGCGCACCGTCTGGCCAATCTTCACGCGGCCGCGCAGGGGCGCGATCTTGCCCTGAATCACATCGAGCAGTGTGGACTTGCCGGCGCCGTTCTCGCCCAAAAGACCATAGCGGTCGCCCGCACCAATGAGCCAGGTCACGTCGGAGAGCACTTGCTTGGGCGCGCCGTCGGTATCGGCATAGCCGGCGTCCACGTCGACCACGTCGATAACCTGCTTGCCCAGGCGACTCACCGCCAGGCGCTTGAGCTCCAGCTCGTCGCGCACGGGCGGCACGTCGGCGATGAGCTCGCGAGCGGCCTCCACGCGAAACTTGGGCTTGGTGGAGCGCGCCTGTGCGCCGCGGCTCAGCCACGCGAGCTCCTTGCGCGCCATGTTGCGACGGCGCTCCTCGGTAACGGCGGCCATGCGGTCGCGCTCTACGCGCTGAAGGATGTAGGCGGAGTAGCCGCCCTCGAAGGGGTCGACCTGGCCGTCGTGGACCTCCCACATGCTGGTGCAGACCTCGTCCAAGAACCAACGGTCGTGCGTGACCACGAGCATGGCGCCCTGGCCTCGCTGCCAGCGGGCCTTTAAGTGGCGCGCAAGCCAGTTGATGGTGCGCATGTCCAGGTGGTTGGTGGGCTCGTCGAGCATGAGCACATCGTAGTCGCCGATCAGCAGGCGCGCGAGGTCCACGCGGCGGCGCTGGCCGCCCGAAAGCTCGCCCACCGTGCCCTCCCAGGGCACATCGCTAATAAGGCCAGCCAGAATCTGGCGCGTACGCGGGCTCGACGCCCATTCGTACTCGGGCGTGTCGCCGACGACGGCATGATGCACGGTGTCGGTATCGACCAGGTTGTCCTTTTGGCCGAGCAAACCAATCGTCGTGTCGCGGCGATGCGTCACGCGTCCGTTGTCGGGCTCCAGTGTGCCGGCGAGCACACTCAGCAGCGTCGACTTGCCGTCGCCGTTTTTGCCGACGATACCAATACGGTCGCCCTCGCCCACGCCGAGCGTCACGCTATCGAAAATATGCTTGGTGGGAAACTCTAGGCTGACGGAATCGCATCCCAAAAGAATCGCCATATGCCCTGCTCCTTCGTAGAAATTCAACGTTGTCCATGATAGCAGCGAGCCCCGCCCCAAAACCTACCAAAAAGGGACAGGTTTATTTTGGCAGGTTTTATCTGGGCAAACGTCAGAGCAGTCCAAGGGCACTCCGTGGTAAAACGTTAAACCTGCCAAAATAAACCTGTCCCTTTTTGGTAGGTCGACGGCCGCACACGACACAAAAAGGCGGGCCATCTCCCGCAGGAGATGACCCGCCTCTCCAATCAGTCCCGCAGCAACCATGGCCGCCGCGGGCCTCAAGCATGTCCCGGACTAGGAGAACATGCCGGTGAGGTAATCATTCAGCCGCTTATCCTTGGGCCGTTGGAAAATCTCGTCGGTCTCGTCGTACTCGACCATATCGCCCATGTAGAAAAACGCCGTGCGGTTGGACACGCGCGACGCCTGCTCCATGTTGTGCGTCACGATGACGATGGCGCGATCGGCAACAATCGATGACATCAGGTCCTCGATTGCCAGCGTCGAGATGGGGTCGAGCGCCGAGCAGGGCTCGTCAAACAGAATCACATCGGGATTGAGCGCCAGCGTGCGCGCAATGCACAGGCGTTGCTGCTGGCCGCCCGAAAGCGCGTAGGCGCTCTTGTCGAGCTTGTCCTTGACCTCGTCCCACAGCGCCGCGCCGCGCAGGCTTTCCTCGACCATGCGATCGAGCTCGTCGCGGTCAGTAATGCCGTGGCGTTTGGGCGCAAACGTGATGTTGTCGCGAATGGACTTGCGAAAGGGGTTGGGCTGCTGGAACACCATGCCAATGGAGCGACGCAGCTCGTAGGTGTTCTCGGTCTTGGTGTTCACGTTGCGCCCGCGATAGTTGATCTCGCCCTCCACGCGGCAGCCGCGAATCTCGCGATTCATAAGGTTGAGGCTGCGCAAAAAGGTCGACTTACCGCAGCCCGAAGGCCCGATGAGCGCCGTGATCTCGCCCTTGTGAAAATCGAGCGACGTATCGTGCAGCGCATGGTGGTCGCCATAGTAAACGTTGACGTCCTTGGTGGAAAGCACGACCTCGTCGCTCACCGCTTTGCCGCTTACGCGCACGCGCTTCTCGCTCTCCCCCACGCTCGACAAAAAGTCCTGGGTCTCGGACGCGGCCGCCTCGGTTGCGGGCGTTGCATTTATTTCGCTCATTCGGCCGTCATCCTCCTTGCCAGTTGCTTGCCCACGATACGGGCGACTACGTTAAACAGCAGCACGCAGATCATCAGCAGTGCCGCGGTGCCCCAAACAATCTGCTGTGCCTCGGGGCTGCCCTCGCCATAGATCTTATAGATGTGCACGGCGAGCGACTCACCGGGGCGGAACACGTTCCAGGCGCAGGTGGGACTCGACAGGTTAAAGCTCAAGAAGTTCAGACGCACCGGCGAGCTCATGCCCGAGGTAAAGAGCAGCGCCGCGGCCTCGCCAAACACACGGCCGGCCGAAAGCACGATACCGGTCACGATAGCGGGCATGGCCTCGGGGATCAGGATGTGCAGCGTGGCCTCCCAGCGGGTGAGGCCCATAGCCAGGCACGCATCGCGCTGGGCCTGCGGCACGTCCTCGAGCGCCTGCTGGATCACGCGCACCAGGATGGGAATGTTGAACATGGTGAGCGCGACGGCGCCGGAGATGATGGAGTACTTCCAGCCCAGCTGCACCGAGAATACCAGAAAGCCGAACATGCCGACGACGATGGAAGGCAGCGAGGACAGCGTCTCGATGGCGGTGGAGGCGATGTCGCGGATGGGGCCGTCCGGCGCGTACTCAACCAGGAAAACCGCGCCGCCCAAGCTGATGGGCACCGAGATACCTAGGGTGATTAGCAGCAGATAGAACGAGTCGAACAGCTGGTAGAGCACGCCGCCCTGGGTTCCGTTGGCGCGCGCGGGCTGCGTGAGAAAGCCCGGCTGGAACAGCGTCGAGATGCCCTCGAACAGGATATAGGCCACCATGGAGACGACGATGAGCATGACGATGGCGACGATTGCCGTCAGCACGCCCGTGGCAATGCGGTCCTGCTTTTGGACGCGCCTGAGTCTCGCCTCGTCGATATGAATGCGCGTGCTAGCCACGAGCCTTCGCCCCCTTGCGGCCGATAAGGTGGATGATCAGGATAAAGATGAGGCTCATGCCCATCAGCAGCAGACCGAGCGCCCACAGGACGTCGTCTTGGGCAGAGCCCTCGGCATAGACCGCCATAGACGTGGTGAGCGTGGTGGTGATGGTGGACGCCGGCGACAGCAGCGACGTCGGCATGGCCTCTATACCGCCGATAACCATGCGCACGGCGAGCGTCTCGCCAAAGGCGCGGGTCATGCCAAGGATGACCGCGGTCATGAGCGACGGCATGGCGGATTTGAGTACCACGTGCCAGATGGTCTGCCAGCGGGTGTAGCCCAGCGCGAGCGAACCCTGACGGTAGCTATCGGGCACGGCACGCAGGCCATCGACCGAAAGGGTGGTCATCGTCGGCAAGATCATGACGGCCAGCACGATGGCGCCGGGCAAGATGCCCAGGCCCGTGCTCACGTGGAAAACGCTCTTCATAAGACCGACGACCACGTGAAAGCCGACCAGGCCAAAGACGACCGAGGGAATGCCGGTCAAAAGCTCAATAAGCGGCTGAAACACCTTGGAGCCAAACTTAGGGCTAATCTCGACCGCAAAGATGGCAGAGCCGATGGCGATGGGCAGCGCGATAAGCGTGGAGAGCACCATGACCGCAAACGAGGTGACGATCAGGGGCAGGGCGCCGGTATAGGGCAGGCCGTTTTCGGCCGTGTTGGCCAGGTCCCACTTGGTGCCGGTAAAGAACTCGACGACCGAAACGCCGTCCTTGAGAAAAGCCGAGAGGCCCTTTTGGGCGACCATAAAGATGAGCGCGGCAACGACAAGCGTCACGAGCGCTACGCACGCGCCCGTGACGCCCAGGCCCACGTTCTCAAGGTCGCGCTTTGGCAGCTGTTTTGCCATTGCAAACCTTTCCGGGGCGATTACTTATTTAGCGGAGACCTTGCCGCTGGCGTCCTTGACGACCTTCATGGCAGAGACAGGGATAAAGCCCTGTTCCTCGACGAGCTTGCCCTGGACGTCGTCGGAAAGCATGAACTCCAAGAAGGCCTTGGTGGCATCGTCGGCGTCCTTTGCACAGTACATGTGCTCGGTCGCCCAGATCTTAAAGGAGTCGTCAGTGACGTTTGCGCTCTTGGGCTCCACGCCCTCAACCTTAATGGCGTTGAACTTGGAGTCGTCGAAGTGCGAGAAGTCGAGGTAGGAGATGGCGTTGTCGGTGCTGGCCATCTGAGTCTGGACGTCGCCGGACTTGTCGAGCTCGGCGTCGCCCTTAAAGTCGACGGCCTCGTCACCAAAGACGGCGGCCTCGAAGGTGGCGCGGGTGCCGGAGCCGGCCTTGCGGTTGAGAACGACGATGGTGGCGTCGTCGCCGCCGACCTCCTTCCAGTTGGTGATCTGGCCGGAGAAGATGCCCTTGAGCTGCTCGAGGGACAAGTCGTCGACCTTCACGTTCTTGGAGACGACGGGACCCATGCCCACGACGGCGACCTCGTGGTCGACGAGGTTTTTGACCTGGTCGGCCTCGAGCTTGGTCTCGGCGAAGACGTCGGAGTTACCGATGGTGACGGTACCGGCGGCAACGGCGGTCAGGCCCTTGCCCGAACCGTTGCCCGAGCCAGAGACGGAGACGTCCGGGTTGGCGTCCATGAACTTCTCGGCAGCGGCCTCGACGAGAGCCTGGAACGAGGAGGCGCCGTCGTAGGTCACCTCGCCGGAGACGGACTCGGCAGCGGCGCTGCCCTTGTCGGCGGCGTTGGAAGCGCCTGCGCCGCCGCAACCAACGAGGCCGAGGCCCACGAAGCTGGCAAGACCACCAGCGAGGCCGAGGAACTGACGACGAGAATAAGCCTGATCGAGCATGATCTTCCTTTCATACATGCGACTCGCGGGCACCCTGCCCGCTTTGCTGTTTGGAAAGATACGGCCTCGATCGGGCGGTGCCCGCGCCAACTGCGGATTCTTACGGGCATTTGATAGACCCTTACCGCAAGCGCGACTCGGCTTTACAAACGAATAACAAACCCGCCCCCAAGCATGGCCCGCCTTTTACACCAATAAAAACAAAGTTGCGGTGAAATAGTTCCTGCTTGGCCATCAAATGGCCCATTCTAGGAACTATTCCATCGCAACTTAGATTAGGGAACCGCGTAACCTTAAAGCTCTAATTCATTCAAACGGAGGATCGCAACAATATAGATCTTGAGCGCCTGCTTGAGCTGTTCCTCGTTGGCGCACTCGTTGGGGCCGTGCATCTGGCCGCCCCATGCGGGCAGCTCCAGGCCGGTTTCCTCGGGGCCAAACGACACGGCGCGGGCAAAGTTGCGCGCGTACGTGCCGCCGCCCATGGCAAAGGGCTCGGCATGCTTGCCCGTAAACTCGTTATAGGTATCAATAAGCGCCTTCACGGCCGGATCGTCGGCGGACACCGAGAACGGCACCTTTGCACGACCCACACGGCACGTCACGCCAAAGCGGCCCACGAGCGGCTCGAGCTGCTCGCAGATGGTATCGGCGCTCGTGCTGTCGGGGAAACGTACGTCGATGACCTGCTCAATATGGCCATCCATCACACGGATAACACCGGGGTTGCACGTGAGCGGGCCAAACGCCGGGCTCGTCGCGTCGATACCCAGGCCGTGGCCATAGGCATCCGCATGTACAAAGGTCAGAAACTTGACAAACTCGTGCTCGGCGGGCGTCAGCAGGCGCTCGTCGCGTGCGCCAAACGCGTCCTCGGCCTCGCGCAGATACGCCACGATGAGGCCGACGGCATTGATCGTTCCCTCGGGCATCGAAGCGTGGCCGCCAATACCGTGGGCGAAAAGCTGCGCATGCCCGTTATCGAGCGCCGTGATCTCCAGGCGGTCGGCGTTCTCAACGGGCGCCGGCAGCTCATCGGCGGCAATCGCGAGCTCGCAGATAGACTGCGACGGAATGGCGTTGCTCGCCTCGGCACCGCTCCACGATACGATGCGCCCGCCGTCGATCTTGGAGCTCACAAACGTCGCCCCAAACTGGCCCTTCTCGGCATTGCAGACCGGGAACTCGGCATCGGGCGTAAACAAAAAGTCGGGGTCTGCGTGGTTCTCCAGATAATGGTGAACGTCGGACATGCCCACTTCCTCATCGCAACCCAGCAGCGCGCGGAAGGTATAGCGCGGCACAATGCCGTGCTTGATCAGGTAGGCACCGGCGTAGAGCGACAACACGGCCGGGCCCTTGTCGTCGATCACGCCACGACCGAGCAGCCAGCCCTCGCGGCGCTCCATCGCAAACGGGTCGGTGTTCCAACCGGGACCGGCGGGCACCACATCCACATGGCAGATGGTCGCAAGCTGCTTATCGCCGCGGCCGGGAATGTCGGCGATGCCCACATAGCCCTCGTCGTCGCTCGTCTGGTAGCCGAGCTTTTGCGCAATGCCGAGCGCGCAATCGAGCGCATCACGGACCGGGCGGCCAAACGGCGCACCGGGCTCCGCATGGGCAGCAACGGCCACGGACGGATAGCTCACCAGCTGCTCGATATCGGCAACGACATCTTCCCAGATCTCGTCGACATACTCGGTAACGCTCTGCTCCACCTGATTCATGGACGACCTCCTTACCAATGAGCGACGGCCACACCCGCCCCTCGCATAACGTCATTAGATGGCGAAAAGTTTAGCAAGCTCGGCCACCGAGTGCACCGCTGCATCGGCACCCGCTGCCTCGTGCTCGCCCGGCACCGCCGCGCCCGAATAGATGCCAATGCACGGCACGCCCCTTGCGTGCGCGCCCTCCACATCGTTAAAGCGATCGCCAATCATCACGGCATCGTCCGCCGTCGCGCCGAGCGCCGCCAGGGCATCGCGAACCGAATCGGCCTTGGTCTCACGCCCCTGCGGCGGATTCATACCGACCACCGCCTCAAACTGCGAAAGCCCCAGCTCGCCCACCATGTCGATGCACTTTGCCTCCATGCGCGACGTCGCCACGGCCAAGTGATGCCCCTGGGCGGCCAGGCCATCGAGCAGTTCGGGAATTCCATCGAACACGGGGTACTCTTCCGGTCCCAGCTCATCAAAAAAGGCACGGTACTCGTCGGCCACCACAAGCGACTCCTCGCGCGAGAAGCCGTAAAAGTCGTGGAAGCTCTTCCACAACGGAGGCCCGATCATGCGGCGCAGGTCACCCATCTGCGCCTCAGAAAACCCGCGCGCAGCCAGCGCTTTACGCGTCGAGGTCATCACCGCCCGGCCCGTATCGGCCACCGTGCCGTCAAAATCAAACAGCACGACCGGCCGCTTGCATATCTCCAGTGCCTCCACCGACATCCCTCTTCCCCCAGTTGACGATTTCCACACCGAAACTTCAACCTGTTGACTATTCAACAATTGAACCTAGCAATGTGGAGCGTCTCTACTATACTTGTCGCACTTTGCTCTCAGAAGGCGGCGCGCAAGCGCCCCAACGAAAGGTGCAATTATGTCTTTTGCCATCATAACCGACTCCACGTCGGACATCTCCCCCGCCCGCGCCCAAGAGCTCGGCATTTACGTGATTCCGCTTCATGTGATTATCGAAGGCGAAGACCTGCTCGACCAGGTGCAGGCCAGCTCATGCAGATGCTCAATACTCGCCTGACCGTTTCGCCGGAGTGGAAATCGGGCAAGATCAAGGCGATCAAAAAGGGTCGTGGCGCCAAGCGCATCGTCGCCAACCAATCCCTATTCCACCGCAACTTGGAAGCAGTTCATTTGGGACGGGGCCAAAAAGACTGATATCAAACGTTTCAGACCAGTCTTTTTAGCCCCGTCCCATTTTACCTACCCTACATCAGCCCGCTCAGGGCGATGTCGACGGCCTCGTTGAGGTCATCGGTGATGTGGACGAGATCTGGATCGAGTGGGCTGATCATGCCGGCATCCATCACCGGGCCGTTGAGCCAGTCGAACAGGCCCTGCCAGTATTCGCTGCCCACCAAAACAAGCGGCATGCGCTTGACCTTGTGCGTCTGCACCAGCGTGAGCACCTCAAACATCTCGTCGAGCGTACCAAAACCACCGGGAAACACGATGGCGCCCGAGCTGTATTTGACAAACATGGTCTTGCGCACAAAGAAGTAACGGAAGTCCATGCCGAGGTTCACGTATTTGTTGAGCCCATGCTCGTGCGGAAGCTCAATACCCAAGCCGACCGACTTGCCGTTGGCGCTCGCCGCTCCCCTGTTGGCCGCCTCCATAATGCCAGGACCACCGCCGGTGATAACCGCCACGCCGCGCTGCGCGATCTTGCGGCCGACCGTGCGCGCCGCCTTGTAGAGCGGATCGGTCTTGGGCGTGCGGGCACTGCCGAAGATGGTCACCGCGGGCCCGAGCTCGGCAAGCGCGCCGAAGCCATCGACAAACTCGGCCTGAATGCGCAGCACACGCCACGGGTCGGCGTGCAACCAGTCAGTCGAGTCCTCGGGCGCCAGCAGGTTGGCGTAGGTGTTGTCCTTAGGAATCATAGGGCCGCGCATAACCACGGGGCCGCGTCGGTACGTCTCGTCGTAGGCCGGCTCGCCCTCGACGTTCTCATTCTTAATCATGGGATACTCCTATCGAAAATAGAAACGGGCGGGGTCGACGCCATGCGTCAAACACCCGCCCGAACATCAACCATTCGGTATGGTACCCACGATGCACCAAGCGCTTGCAAGGCATCGGTCAGAGGTCGTGCAACCGATGCCGACGCATGCGATGCCCGGCGCCGGTTACGCACGGTCGATTGGCACGTAGCCTCGACACAGCGCGAGCGCCCCCGCAAGCGCACCCGCAGCTCTTAGTAATCCACTGCCGCGGGGCTGTTCATCCAGTCGCTCACGAACGCACCGTAACGGCCCTCGATAATGGCCTGGCGGGCACGCTGCATAAGGTTGAGCAGGTAGTAGATGTTGTGCATCGAAAGCAAAATGCCGCCGAGCATCTCCTTCTGCGTGACCATGTGGCGAATGAGCGCACGGCTGTAGCCGCCCGTGCACACCGGGCAGGTGCAGGTGGGATCGATGGGGCCGTCGTCGTGCGCAAAGCGGGCGTTGCGGAAGTTAAGGCGACCCTCGCTCGAGAACGCCGTCCCCATGCGGCCGGTGCGCGTCGGCAGCACGCAGTCGAACATGTCGATGCCCACGCCTACACCACGCACGAGCGTCGTCGGGTTGCCGACGCCCATCAGGTAGCGCGGCTTATGTTTGGGCATGTACTCGCTCGCGAGCGGTGCCAGCGTCTCAAACATGGTCTCGTGGTCCTCGCCCACCGAGTAGCCGCCAATGCCGTAACCGGGGAAGTCACCGCACTCCTCCAGATGGCGCAGCGAACGCAGGCGCAGGTCCAGATGCATGCCGCCCTGAACGATGCCAAAGAGCGCCTGGTCGTCGCGGGTATGAGCTTTATAGCAGCGCTCGGCCCACATGCTCGACAGCTCAACGGCGCGCTCAACGTAGGCGCGCGTGGCGGGATAGCCCGGGCACTGATCGAGCTGCATGCAGATGTCGGAGCCGAGCTTCATGGCGATTTCCATGTTGTCCTCGGGCGTCCAGAACACGTGGCGGCCGTCGTAGTCGTTGACGATAAAGCGCACGCCCTCGTCGGTGAGCTTGACGGCGTCGTTGTGGCTGAACACCTGGAAACCGCCGGAATCAGTGAGGATGGGGCCATGCCAGTTCATAAACTTGTGCAGGCCACCCAACTCGGCGATGGTGTCCTCGCCGGGGCGCATGGACAGGTGATAGGTATTGGCGAGCACGATCTGGGCGCCGAGCTGTTTGACAGTCTCGGCAGGAATGCCCTTGACGTTTGCCTTGGTGCCCACGGGCATAAAGATCGGCGTCTCGATGTCGCCGTGCGGGGTGTGCAGCACGCCGGCACGCGCATGCGTCGTCGGATCCTCGGCGATCAGGTCGAATTTAAATAGGCTCTGGTCCATAAACTGGAACTCCTTGGTTGCGGTTCATACGCAAACCATTATAAAGACCGCGGCAGGTGAACGGCATAACGTCTTTGGGAGAAGGAAATGTCAAGCGCAAACTGAATAGAGCGGCCGTATTTTTGCTATCCAAGCGAGCCATCGAACACGTTTTGAAACTTTGCTGCGGCGCGCGGGATGCCGGCGCGAGACTTTATCATAGGGTGACAATCAACGATGAGGAGCACATGCCTATGACAGACGAGCTGGACCCCCAGACTCAGCAGCATATTGATGATTCCGCAGACGCCGTCGACGACTGCAGCACTCCTACCTGCGTCGCCGCTTCCGTCGATGCATCCGCCAAAGATGCGCACGCCAGTGCGGATAAGGCAACAGACACAGGCGATACTGTCGAGCATGACGAAGGCGAGCAACCGGAGTCGAACGACGCCGAGCCCGACGCGGACCCCGCGTCACAGGCGGCAGGCCCCATCGAGGTATCTTCGGAAGAAGAGCTCGATGCCGTCATGGACTCCATGATGGATGCCGTCAAAGCGATGAAAGACGCCGTGGCCGACGCCGATGTGGACGTCGAAGAAGAGAAGGCCGCCGAGGCCGCATCGACCTTCGTGCCTGGCGAGACCCCCGTTGCCGACCAAGGCAGCACCGTACCTTCGTTCTTACAGCTCGAGCACCCTACAATTGGCGCAGATGCAGTTGACCCGCACACTGCCGGCTTTTCCGTGATCGAGGGTGGCACCGGCAATATCGCCACGTCGCAGGCGCCCGATGCGGGTACGGCCGACGCCGGTCACCCGACCGCTCCACACGCCCCTGCAGCCAGCCGCGATCTGGGAACCGCCGTCTCAAATACAGCAAACGCCGTAGGCACTTTTATCGTCCAGGGCGCCTCTGCCATGCGCGAGATGAACGCCGCAAAGAAGGCGCTCGCGGACGCTCGTGCCCACCTGGCCGAACTTGATCAGCGCATCGCCGATCAAGGCGAGGAGCTCGAGACGCGCCAGGATATCGCAGACCGCTACGACCAAATCGTCGCCGAGCAGCGCCACGCTATCGACACGGCACAAAAGGCCGCCGCGGCGGCAGAAATCGGCCGCGATACCCATGCCGCCAAGACAACAGAGCTCAAAGCGCAGCTCGAACAAATAAAAGAAGAGGACGACGCCACCGAGCGGCGTCTCAAAGCCGCACTCGATGCCGTCGAAGCGCGCGAAGCCAGCTCGCGCGAGACCGGTAACCGCCTCGTACGACGTCTCGAGGATTCCAAGCGCATCCGCGACAAGGTGAAGGCCGAGCGCGACGCCGGCGTTGCCGCAGCGCAGCAAACCGTCGACGCCACGCGTGCTCAACTCGAAACGTTGCGCCGTGAGTATGCCGAGCTGCAGCGCAATCCCTCGGCAAATCCCGCCAACTATACGGTGCGCACCAGCGAGCTTTCGATGCAGATCTCCGACACGGCTGATGCCCTGCGTAAAGCCGAGGAAGATGTCCCGCGCATCACCGCCGATCTTGAGCACTCGCTCGCAGCCGCCGAGCACGCCGTCGAGCAGGCGCAAGCCCCCATCGCCGACGCCAAGCGCGCCCATCAGGCCGTGACGGCCGAGGCCGATGCCGCGCGCGACGAGCTGCAGACCGCAAAGGCGGCCGCTGCAACACGCCAGCGCGAATTACGCGAGAAGATCGTCACCGAGGACAAAGCGCGTCAAGAGCAAGAGCAGGCTATCGCCAATGCCCAGGCGGACGTCGCGCATGCGCAGTCGATCATCGAGCAGGCGACCGAGGTGCACAACCATCCCGAGATCACCGAATCGCTCGCGGGCTCCCTGGCTCGCGATAAGGACGAGCGTGCCGAAACCGAGCGCGAAGTGGCTCAGCTCGAAGCCGCCGAGAACGACGTGCGCGAGCGCACCCGCGACTCACGCGTCAAATTCACCGGCGCAATCGTCTGCATTGTCACCGTAATCCTCGTGATCGTCCTGATCTGGCTGTTCGCGAGCAAGTAAACCAGCTGCCAAAAAACACTCACCGCAACGTTTTGATTGGTGCAAAGGGGCCAGGCCACTTTGCACCAACTTGGTGCATATAAAGCAGTCCCCATTGCACCAACAACGTTTGCCCAGATAAAACCTGCCAAAATAAACCTGTCCCTTTTTGGCAGGTTGAACCACGGCAACGCCAATGTTTTGGCGAAGTCAGCGAAAACCCGCCAGAACGGCAATCTCTTGACAACCAAAGAAATGCCGATGTTTTGCCAGCGACAGCGAGCGGGTCGCATTTGAGGCAAGGTGACGTGAAACGAAAGGGCGCTGACCTTCTGGTCGCGCCCTTGAAGTTGAACGTCAGATTGTCCAAATGCGGCCCGCGCAGCGTCGAGCAGTTACGCGGTTCGTAGAACCGCGTAACTAACAAATGAGCATGGCGTCGCCAAAGCTGAAGAAGCGGTAGCGCTGCTCGATAGCGGCGGCATAGGCATCCATGATCTGATCGCGGGTGGCAAGTGCGCTCACGAGCATCATGAGTGTGGAGCGCGGAACATGGAAGTTGGTGATCAGCGCGTCGACCACGTGATAGGTCGAGCCGGGCATGAGGTAGAGCTGCGTCGTCGCGTTCTCGCGCGCCACGATGTCACCACGGCCGAGCGTGTCGGCCCCGTCCTTACGGCCCTCAAAATAGCGCGCCGTCACAGCCGGATCGGACACCGGCGCGTCCGCGTCAAACGCACTCTCGAGCGAGCGGACTGCGGTGGTACCGACAGCAATCACGCGATGCCCCTCGGCCTTAGCCTTATGCACGGCGTCGACAACCTCCTGCGACACGTGATAGCGCTCGGTGTGCATCACGTGCTGCGTGGGGTCGTCCTCCTCCACCAGACGGAAGGTATCGATGCCCACCTCGAGCTCGACGGCGGCAAACTTCGCACCCTTGGCCTCGATAGCGGCCATGAGCTCGGGAGTAAAGTGCAGACCCGCCGTGGGAGCGGCAGCTGAGTGCTCCTCCTTCATGGCGTAGACGGTCTGGTACTTCTCGGGATCGCCCTCGTAATCGGTAATGTAGGGCGGCAGCGGCACGTGGCCGGCAGCATGGATAGCCTCATCGAGCGTGCGCGGGTCGCCGGCGGCATTGCAACCGGTCGGCTCAAAACGCACCAGGCGGCCGCCGCGGCTATCGGTGACAAAGTCGACGACCTCGGCCGTCAGCACCACGGGCGCGCCCTCGGGCGCATGGGCGCCACCGGCGCGATACTCAATCTGAGCGCCGGGCTTTAGGCGCTTGCCCGGTTTGACCAAGCACTCCCAAACGTGACCCAGCGGATCCACGTCCTCGCGGCGCTTGAGCAGCAGCGTTTCGACCACGCCGCCCGAGCCGGCCTTGCGACCGATAAGGCGGGCCGGCATCACGCGCGTCTGGTTGATGACGAGCACGTCGCCCGGCTCGATATAGTCGATGATGTCGCGGAAGATGCGGTGCTCGACGGTGCCGCCATGCTCCAGTGGCGTTCCCGCCTGGGAGCCCTTGCGATCCACCACCAGCAGGCGGCAGGAGTCGCGCGGCTCAGCAGGAGCCTGGGCAATCAGTTCCTCAGGAAGGTTGTAGTCAAAATCATCGGTACGCATAGACACGTCGAATACTCCTTATATAGCTAAAATCCGCTCTACATCCTAGCAGGCTGCCAGCCCAAAAGAACTACTTTTTGGCGGCTTTGCGCTCGTCGCGGATGCGGGCGCGGTCCATGGCCGCCTCGACGGCCGAGAAGCGGCAACCACAGTAGTTCTGCCGATACATGCCCAGCTCGCGCGAACGGCGTGTCGCCTCGGGATAATACGGGCGAAAATCGCGAATCACCGGGGTGAGACCATGTGCCGCCGCCAAGCGCTCAAGCACGTCATTGCAGGTGTCGAACAACTGATACGGCGAGACGGCGAGCGTCGTGCCCACAAACTCAAACCCGCACTCCTGGGCCACACGGCATGCCTCGGCCAGGCGCAGGGCATAGCACGCACGACAGCGACGGGGTCGATCGGCGCCCAGCGGGGCCACGCCGGCCTCCCAGCGCTCGCGGTCCTCCCCCGCCTCGATGAGCTCGATGTCGCCATCGGCACACCACCGGCGCAGCTCGTCCAAGCGGCGCTGCCATTCATCGCGCGGCTGAATATTGGGGTTGGTCCAGCAAATCGTGGGCTCAAACCCCTCCTCACGCAGCAGACGAACCGGCTCCAGCGAGCACGGCGCACAGCACGCATGCAGCAGCAGCGGCTTCATGGACATCTCCTCCCAATCTTTGCCCAGGGTAGTCTTTTTGGGACGGGGCTATTTTGACTACTTTTAACGTCAAGCAGTTCCAAATACCTGCATCAACAGGAAAGTAGTCAAAATAGCCCCGTCCCAAAAAGACTACTGACCAAAAAAGCGAACGCCAAAGGACGTGTCCTCGCAGGCGACAATGCGGCGGTCGCGCAAAATGGTCCGCACGTAATACCAGTCGCCCACACAGCCCGACAAATGCAAGCCGGCTGCCAGGTAGCACAGCAGCGGATAGCCCGAAAACGCAAACCCCAGGGTAAACGCTGTCGTCACGACAACCGTCGGCGCCAGACAAACTGCCATGTACCGCCGGCGCGAATACACCACGCCCTCGGCGCAGGCGTAAATCATGCACGTCTCGAGGTTCGCCCCGAAGGTCACCTGCGCGCCCGCAGGAGCCAGCAGCTTAAAGAACACCCCGTGCACCAACTCGTGCACGGCAAATGACGCCGCCGAAACCGCAGCCAAGCCGACTATCCAGCCCAAGACAGCCGTCCAGCCACCCGCGTCAGCCGCATCCAAGTCCGCGGGCCCACCCAGCAGCATAAACACCGGCACCAGGCACACGGCAAATGCGCCAAGCACGGCCATCCCCCACACAAAGCAAGCGTGCAGGAAATCCTCGTCTTCAAACGCATGTATGTTGGAAATCTCATTCATAGCATCTTAGGATAGCGCCCCTGCCACGTACCCGTCCGCATGTGCGATAATGTCGAACGATATGCACGAATTGACCACCGCGTCGCCAGGCCTTGCGCCCGGCTGCGCTCTCACCATATGCGAAGGAGTCCCATGGCATCCAAATACTCCATGAACGACCGTCCCAGCTGGCCCCGCCGCGCCATCGTTACCGCCGGCGAGCCCTATGGCAACAAGGGTCTTCACTTTGGCCACGTTGGCGGCGTCTTTGTCCCGGCCGACTTCTTCGCCCGCTTCCTGCGCGACCGCCTGGGCCGCGAGAACGTCATCTTCACCTCGGGCACCGACTGCTACGGCTCGCCCATCATGGAGAGCTACCGCAAGCTCAAGGAGAACGAGGGCTACGATAAGTCCATTAGCGAGTATGTCGAGTCCAATCACTCCCGCCAGGCCGCGACCCTCAACAACTACAACATCAGCTGCGACATCTACGGCGGCTCGGGCCTTGAGCCGGCGGCCCAGATTCACAACAAGGTGACCGCCGAGATTATCGAGCGCCTGCACGAGCAGGGCACCATCTCCAAGCGCTCTACCCTTCAGTTCTACGACGCCAAGGCCGGCACGTTCCTCAACGGTCGCCAGGTCATCGGCCGCTGCCCCATCCAAGGTTGCAAGTCCGAGAAGGCTTATGCCGACGAGTGCGACCTGGGCCACCAGTTTGAGCCCGAGGAGCTCATCGCGCCCAAGAGCCAGCTCACCGGCGAGGTGCCCGAGCTGCGCCCGGTCGACAACCTCTACTTCGACCTGCCCGCCTACCTCGACTTTATGAAGACCTATACTGCCAAGCTCGCCCAGAACCCGCAGGTTCGCTCCGTGGTCTCCAAGACCATGGAGGAGTGGCTGCTGCCGGCACAGCTCTACATCCAGAACAAGTTCCGCGAGGCCTTCGACGCCGTCGAGGACCAGCTCCCCGAGCACACCGTGCTGGAGCCCGAGGGCAACAAGAGCAGCTTTACCGTCACCTTCCCCAGCTGGAAGGAGCGCGACGACGCCCACGCGGTGCTCGCCAACGGCGGCGTGCGCTTCCGTAGCGGCAAGGCGCTCGTGCCCTTCCGCATCACCGGCAACATCGACTGGGGCGTTCCGGTGCCCGAGGTCGATGGCGTCTCCGATGTCACCTGCTGGTGCTGGCCCGAGAGCCTGTGGGCGCCCATCAGCTACACCCGCACCGTGCTCGCCCGCGATGCCCGCGCCGCCGGCGTGACCGAGGGCGTCGCCGCCCAGGATGCCGCCCTCATGGGCGAGCCCGCCGCCGATTCCACCCAGGTCCCCGCACCCACCTACCAGCACAGCTCGCTCGACTGGCGCGACTGGTGGTGCTCTGACGACGCACAGATCTACCAGTTTATCGGTCAGGACAACATCTACTTCTACTGCATCGCGCAGACCGCCATGTGGGAGGCCCTGGGTTGGAACCTCACGCAGAGCACCGTCAGCGCCTGCTATCACCTGCTCTACATGGGCAAAAAGGCAAGCTCGTCCTCGCAGACGCCTCCCCCGCCGGCAGACGACCTGCTCAACCACTACACCTGCGAGCAGATGCGCGCGCATTGGCTGTCGCTCGGCCTGTCCGAGAAGCCGGTGAGCTTTAGCCCCAAGGCATATGACACACGCGTGACCGGCAAGGACAAGGACGGCAACGAGGTGCGCGCCTGCGACGACAAGCGCGTTATCGACCCGGCCCTTAAGGAGAGCGCGCTTTTGACCGGCGTGTTCAACCGCCTGGCCCGCAGCTGCTTCTACGGCGTCGCCGTCAAGGAGGGCGACGAGAGCCCCTACCGCAACGGCTGCATCCCCGCCGGTGCCGCCTCCGCCACCGTGGTCGAAGCCGCCGAGCAGGCAGCTCTCGCCTTTGAGCAGGCCATGTACAAGTTCGAGACGCACCGCGCGCTCGCCGTGTGCGACGACTACCTGCGTGCCGCCAACAAGCGCTGGAGCGACGCCTCCAAGGCCGCCAACAAGCTCGAGGGCGAGCCAGCCAACGCCGCAATGACGCAGGCACTGGTCGACGCCTTTACCGAACTGCGCGTGGCGACCGTGCTCATGCACGGCATCGTCCCGGCCGGATGCGAGCTCATCTGCGAGTACTTCGACGTTGACCCGGTCGCCTTCTTTAGCTGGGACAACATCTTTGCCTCCACGGATGAGTTTGTGGAGAGCCTGGGCGAGAAGCCCGGCGAGCACCGCGTGAAGCCGCTGCCCCCGCGCTTCGACTTCTTTAGCAAGCACGAGAGCCAGTACTAGACAAACGCCAAGGCAGAGTAGTCAATTTGGGACGGGGCTATTTTAGCTACCCCGTCCCAAATTTAACTGCAACGCCTGCCGAAACGGACGGGCAGCTAAAATAGCCCCGTCCCAAATTGACTACTTTAAATGGAATGGGAAGGAAAGACGGATGTCCAAGCCGCGTCGTCGTAAGCAGAAAAAGCAGGTTAAGCCCGAGCTCAAGCTTAGGCAGTTTGCCGCTACCGAGCTTTCCGACCAGCTTGCCGCCCAACACTCCGCCGCCGACCTGCCGCGCTTTCTGGTCGACACGGTCGCCGGCGCCTATGCGCCTGCCGATGCCGAGCTCATGATCGAAGGCTTTGGCGCCGCTGCCACGCGCCCGGTCACGCTGCGTGCAAACACGCTCAAGGCGACCGCCGAGGACATCGCCGCCGCGCTCGACGCAGCCGGCATCGCCCACCAAACCGTTGCCTGGTACCCGGACGCTTTCATCCTGCCCGAGGCCCAGGTATCCGATCTGTGGGATCTCGACATCTACCGCAACGGCAAAATCTATCTGCAGAGCCTGTCGTCCATGATGCCTCCTTTGGTGCTGGGCGCTCAGGCCGGCGAGGATATCCTGGACATGTGCGCGGCCCCCGGCGGCAAGACGACGCAGATCGCCGCCCTCACCCAGGGACAGGCGCACCTCACCGCCTGCGAGATGAGCATTCCCCGCGCCGAAAAGCTCGAGGCCAACTTGGGCCGCCAGGGCGCCAAAAACGTGCCCGTCATGCGCATCGACGCACGCGAGCTTGACGAGTTCTTCCGCTTTGACCGCATCCTGCTCGACGCCCCCTGCACCGGCACGGGCACCGTCATCAGCGGCAACGAGAAAAGCCTGCGCGGCCTGACCGAGCAGCTGCTCTGCAAGTGCGCCCGCTCGCAGCGCGCGCTTCTGGACCGCGCCATGGGCGCCCTCAAGCCAGGCGGCACGCTCGTCTATTCGACTTGTTCGATCTTGCCGCAGGAAAACGAGGACGCCCTGCAAGAGGCCCTCGACAAACACATGGACTGCGAGCTCATCCCCCTCGACGGCACGCCGAGTGAAAGTGAAACGCGCCGTGCTCAGGAAGCTGGCGAAGAGCCACGCGTCGAGAGCAACGCCCTCACCGAGGCCATCGCCACCGGCCACGTCTCGACCGTCGCCAACGGCATGCCCGGCACGCTGACCATCCCGCCCAGCCGCGACTTTGAGGGCTTCTACATCGCTCTGATCCGAAAACGCAGCTAGCGCACGGACCAACTCAACTAGCTATCTCCGTGCGCGCTTGTCCTGCTGGTCCTTATGCCGCGCAAGCGCTTCACGCTCCTTGCGCTCGGCTCTTTTGCCCTTAATGGCCGTAACCACAAAGTAGATGACCGCGGCGGCTACGATTGCGCCCACGCATAGGCCAATCGAGCCCAATAATGTCGAGATTTCCATACCGCGTCACCTCTCTTTTGTATACGGGACATCCAAGATAGCACCTCAAAACCTGCCACCACAGCTCCTTCACGTTCGCGGCCCTTCAGTCTAACGGATGGCGCGGCGGGGAAAAATCAACACGTCAAACGTTTTAGCAACGTAGCGCCGGTCGCACGCTGCCGACCGCACATTATAGAAACGGACCGCAATGGATTCTCTCAACGATTTGAACGAGCGTGTTGACGCTTTTGTCGCCACCAGCTCCTTCGACACGCCCGCCGCGACGAACGACCAAGCCCCCATCGATGTTCCCGCCGAGGTTCACGAGGACATCGTCGCCTCGGTCGATTTCTCAGAGGTTGAGCTTGCGGACGAATTTACCGAGCCCCAGGTGGCCGTAACCCCCAGCGGCCTTTTGCCCATGGAGCCGCTGCCCATCGACGGGCGCCTGCGCAAGGCGGCCCTCCGCATGCCCGATGAGATTGAGGAGGCCAGCGGCTTTACGCTCTTTGGACGCCGCATCAAATCGCTCATCTACACCACCGACGTGGCGGTCATCCGCAACTCCAATGCCGACGCCGTGTTTGCCGTCTACCCCTTCACGCCGCAGCCCGCCATTACGCAGGCGCTGCTGACTGTTGCCGAGTGCCCGGTCTTTGTGGGCGTTGGCGGCGGCACCACCACCGGTAAGCGCTCCGTGCAGATGGCGGCCGTCTCCGAGATGCAAGGCGCGGCAGGCTGCGTGGTCAACTCCCCCGCTACCGCCGAGATGGTCGAGCACATCACCAACATCGCCGACATCCCCGTCATCGCCACGGTCGTTCGCTGCGATGACGATGCCCACGCCAAGGTGCGCGCCGGGGCCAAGATCCTCAACATCGCCGCCGGCAAAAACACACCCCAGGTCCTACGCGAGCTGCGAGAGCACTATCCCAGCCTGCCGCTCATCGCACCGGGTGGCAAGACGCCCGAGAGCATCCGCGAAACCATCGCCGCCGGCGCCAACGCTATCATCTGGACGCCGCCTTCGGCCCAGCAGCTGCAAACCGACATGATGGAGCGCTACCGCAAGATGAAGGAAGACGCCACACCTGTCATCTCGCGCGACGATGTGCCCATTATCGACCAGGTCGCCGCCGCCGAGGTCAGCCAGGTCGAGAATATGAATCCCGACGTGCCGATTCCCGACGAGGTCATCGAACGCGTCGCCTCGATCCACGATCATATCGAGGAGCGTCGTGCCAACCGCGGACTCAAGCCCTCGCTACACGGCTTTTTCTTCCGCGGAAAGAAACGCTAGCAAAACATCTTGGCCCGCCCCGCAAACAACGGGACAGGCCTTTTTCTGTTATCAAATGTCAGGAGGACAGGCGTAGCCGTTAAAACCGTCAGCCAGCCCACAAACGTTAGTCCACGCGCTTGTCGCCCATAAAGAAGAGCGCCACCGTACCAGGTCCGGTATGCGAGCCAATCAGAGCACCGATGTCATTAATCTCAATCTTGCCTTTAAGCTGCGGAACCTGTTCCTCGATCAGCGCCGCAACTGCCTCGGCATCCTCGCGACACGCCGAGTGCGACATGATGCACTTACCCGAATAATCCGCACCGCCCTGCACGTGTGCCATCATGGTCTTAGCCATCTCGGAAATCGCACGCTTCTTGGTGCGAATCTTCTCACGCGGCGCCAGCTCACCTTCGCAATCGACCGTCATAAGCGGGCAAATCTTGAGTGCCGTGCCGATAATCGCGCTCGCAGCCGAAATGCGACCGCCGCGCAGGTAGCTCGACAGATCGGTCGAGAAGAACCAGTGGTGAAGGTTGAGTTTATGCTCCTCAATCCAAGCGGCCGTCTCGTCGAGCGAAGCGCCGCCATCGCGAACGTCGGCGGCACATTCCGTCAGCAGGCCAAGGCCCGAAGACGCCGCCAGCGAATCGATGACGCGCACCTTGCCGCCCTGGGGATAGCGATCCGCGAGCATCTGCGCCGCAACGCAGGCCGATCCATACGTGCCCGAAATACCCGACGACAACGTCAGGTGCAGCACGTCTTTACCCTCGGCAACAAGCGGCTCCCAAAACTCCTCGTACTCACCCACGCTCACCTGAGACGTCTTGGGCATGGCGCCCGCGGCAATCTGAGCAAAAAACTCGTCCGGCGTAATCGACTGATACAGATCGTCCGTATAGACAACATCGTCGATCTCGTAATGAAAACACACGACAGGAATATTGCGCGACGCAAAGAACTCACGGGTTCGATCGGCGGCGGATTCACAGGTCAGGACAAAATCACTCATATGAGGCTCCTTACTCATTGTTGCGCAAATTATCGCACAGCATGCGTGAATACGGTACAAATGTCCGTTATTTACCAAATTGAACCAAAGGTAGTGAACATCTTTACCGCCATCATCTCTAGCGATCCCGGAGGTATGCGCCTGCAAAAACGACCCTACGTCTCCACTCAACCGCCATATCTACCTCGACTAAATCGATTTAGCAAACCGTTCGGCCAACAATTCAATCTCCTAACCCCAATCGAAACAAAAGCAGCGCATACTGATAAACGCTTGACGCTGTTTATCAGTTTTACCAACCACATCGGAAGGTGTTTCATGGTCGCATTCGATCGCAATCCGCAAGACTTCAAGTATCTGCGCCTGCTGTCGAGACAGTTCCCCACCGAGCAATCCGCATTCACCGAGATCATCAACCTCTCGGCCATCCTCAACCTGCCCAAGGGCACCGAGCATTTTATGAGCGATGTGCATGGCGAGTACGAAGCCTTTATGCACATCCTCAACAACTGCTCGGGCGTCGTGCGCGAGCATGTCGACGAAATCTTTGGCGACACGCTCTCCTTTAACGAAAAGGGCGAGCTGTGCACGCTCATCTACTACCCGCGCGAGAAGATCGATCTGGTCCGCAGCCGGCACGAGGACTCGCCCACCTGGTACAAGACCATGCTCAACCAGCTCATTGTGGTTGCCCGCTCGCTTTCGAGCCGCTACACCCGCTCCAAGGTACGTAAGGCCATCCCGCGCGATTACGCCTACATCATCGACGAGCTGCTGCACACGCATCCGGACGAGAACAACTACCGCGTGCGTTATCACGAGCGTATTATCGAATCCATCTTGGAGACCGCCAGCGCCGACGACTTTATCGAGTCGCTCGCCTCGCTCATCAAGCGCCTCGCCGTGGACCACCTGCACTTGGTGGGCGACATCTTCGACCGCGGCGGCGGCGCGGCCAAGATTATGGACCGCCTGCTCACCTATCATTCGCTCGATATTCAGTGGGGCAACCACGATCTGCTGTGGATGGGCGCCGCTGCCGGCGAGCCCGCCTGCATCGCCACGGTGCTACGCAACAACCTGCGCTACGACAACTACGAGATTCTTGAGAACGACTACGGCATCTCGCTGCGCGAGCTTGTCGCCTTTGCCAACGCCACCTATACCGCCGGCGAGCCCATCAGCCCGCTCATCAAAGCCATCAACGTTCTGCTCTTTAAGCTCGAGGGCCAGATTATCCAGCGCCACCCCGAGTTCGACATGGCCGACCGTCTTCTGCTCGACAAGGTCGATCACGACACCGGCACGGTCACCCTCGCCGACGGCAGTGTGTGGCCGCTCACGACTAACGACTTCCCCACCGTCGATCCGGCGGACCCCTACACGCTCACGCCCGAGGAGCAGCACATCATCGACAAGCTCGTGTCCGAGTTTGTCACCGCCGATCATCTGCATCGCCACATCGATTTCCTCTATACCCACGGCTCCATGTATAAGGTCGCCAACGGCAATCTGCTGTTTCACGGCTGCGTACCGCTCAACGAAGACGGCACCTTTAGCAGCATGAACTGCCTGGGTACCTGGCACGCCGGCCGCGATTATTTTGATTTTTGCGACTTTATCGCCCGCCGCGCCTGGCGCGTCGGCGACCGCGATGCCCTCGACTGGATGTGGTACCTGTGGATCGGCTTTAACTCACCCGCCAGCGGACGCGTGGTGCGCACCTTCGAGCGCGCCTACATTGCCGACAAGAGCACATGGGTCGAGCCGATGGACCCGTACTACACGCTCACCACGTCCTCGTCCGTTTGCGACGACATCATGCGCGAGTTTGGCGTCGCCCCCATGGCTTGCTCGCCGACGGGCCATATCATCAACGGCCATACGCCCGTCAAGACCACCAAGGGCGAGCAGCCCATCCGCGCCAACGGAAAGTTGCTGGTCATCGACGGCGGTTTCTGTCGCGCCTACCACCCCAAAACGGGCATCGCCGGTTACACGCTCATCTCGAGCTCGCGCGGATGCCGCCTCAAGTCGCACCAGGCCTTTACCAGCGTTGCCGAGGCGCTCACCCGCAACATCGATATCGAAAGCGAGACCAACCGCTTTGACGAGGCCGACCGGCGCCGCATGGTGAGCGACACCGATACCGGCGTCAAGATTCGCAGTCAGATCCAAGACCTGCGCCAGCTCCTCGATGCATATAGAAACGGTGCTATCGAGGAGCGCGCCTAGCCCCGCCTGCGGGAATTGGTTAAACTTGCTGGGTTTGTCATCCCCGCGGCGCCCCGGCGCCACCCTAAGGCAGGTACCATGCAAAAGCTCCTTGCGCAGATCATAAAGTTTGGCGTCGTCGGCGTCGTTGCCACCGTCATCGACTTTGGCATCATGAATCTGCTCCACTACGGCCTGGGCCTCAACATCTTGATCGCCAACACCAGCGGTTTTATCGTCTCGCTCATCTTTAACTACGTCGCGAGCATGAAGTACGTGTTTGCACACAAGGAGGGCATGAGCCGCCGCCGCGAGTTCATCATCTTTGTCGTGCTATCCGTTATTGGCCTGGCGCTCAACGACGGCATCGTGCTGGCCCTCAACGCCGGCCTGGGCCTCGAGGCCAATATCGCCAAGATTTGCGCTACCGCACTCGTCATGGTCTACAACTTTGTAACGCGAAAGATCTTCCTAGAGGGCGAGCAGACCAAATAGCTCGGCCTCCTCGTTGCGCCACGGGACCTGCGGATGACGCGCGTCAAGCGCTGTGTTATTCGCGGGCCTTGCTCGTTTACGGGTAGATTTGCAGCGTTTGCGGATTACCTCTTGAATATTTGGCGAGTTCGTATAGTTCTTGCCAAAGACCTTACGTTTGCCATGCAAAAGCTCTAAAGTATCTCGTTGCTCGATTCATCAACGCATTGGATGTGATTACGTGCGCAACGCGCTGGCACAACCTCATACCAAGCAGTTCCTCAAGTTCGCTGTCGTGGGTCTTATCTCCTTTGGCGTCGACTGGGGCATGCTTATTGCGCTCGTCGAGCTGTTCCACCTCGACTTTTTGATGAGCACGACGGTCTCGTTTACCACGTCCGTCGTGGTTAACTACTGGCTCAGCATGAAGTACGTGTTCGACCATCGCGAGGGCATGAGCCGTAAGCGCGAGTTCACGATCTTTACCATCCTGTCGGTGATCGGTCTGGGCCTCAACGACCTATACATGTTTGTGGGCGTCACGTTTTTGAGCATCGGCTACCAGGCTATGAAGGCCATCGCCACGTTCCTGGTCACCTGGTACAACTACTTTAGCCGTCGCTTTTTCCTCGAAGGCGCACGGTCGTAGTCAGCCAAACATACCCTTGCATTCGCAACCGGTTGGAATTCCCATTCCAGCCGGTTTTTTGTTTGCAGAGTCTGCCGAGGAAGGCGGGCTACGGTGGGACTGCGGACGATTTCCTGGACCGCTAAATCGCGGCCATCCCCAGCGACGACCGGTAGTCGTCCGGTGTCGCGCCACCGAGCGCGTCGCTTGCCCGCTCGGAGTTGAAG